>CAKQJZ010000057.1 GCA_934247875.1 uncultured Spirochaetales bacterium | reverse complement strand
GGTCTGCTAAGTTCTCCTGTTAAAAAGAAAATAAGTCAATGGTTTCTGTTAAGAACGCTATTGACCTTTTATAGGAGTGATTATGGCTAACTGGCAATATCTCTTAATAGGATTAGGTGTAGGCTTAGTTGTTGCTTTCGTAGTATGGGCATCTATGGCAATCAAAAGAAGCAAAATCAAGACTAAAGCCGATGAAGAAATAAAGAAATACAAGGAAATGATCTCACAGCGAATGGAGCTTGAGAGCGAAGGTCTTAGCAAATACAAGAGTGAACTCGAAGAAGTCAAGAAACAGAATGAGAACCTCAGAATAACAGTTCAGACTTTACAGCAGAAGCCGGGCAGGTCAGAGATGAATAGGCTGCAAGTATATCAGAGAGCTGTTGATAGAATGATGATCAATTCTCCAGGCTTTGGCCCTGTATGGCAGACAGCGCTTAAAGAGAGTGAGGATGAGTTCAAGAAGATCAACACAGGCTTCATCCCATTTATACGCCGTCACATTCCAGGTAAGACAGATGCTGCTTTGATTGAGGATGCAGATATTCAGTCTTGAGCTTTCTCTTCAAGCTCTAACCAGCGCTCGCTTTTCTCATCGAGCGCTTTTTTACTCTCTTCATACAGCTCACTTCGCTCTTTGAGAGTGCCGAGAGAAGTAGTATCAGGAGTAGAGAATGATTCTTCAAGCTCTTTTATCAAAGCTTCAAGCTTATCGATTTCTTCGATAAGTGCGTCTCTTTCTTTTTCTTCTTTATATGTAAGGCCTTTCTTTTCTCGCTTTTGTCTTTGGATTTCCTTTGCTTCTGTCTTTATCTCTTTTTCTGCTGTCTCAGCTTTATCTTTGGCTTCTTTATATGCGCTGTAAGAACCAGGAAAGAGTGTGATATTCCCATTTTCAATTACAAGAAGCATATCAACTGTGATGTCAAGAAAAGTTCTGTCATGGCTTGATATAACAGCACAGCCTGGGAATGATGATATGTACTCTTCAAGGTTTTCCATTGTCTCAATATCGAGGTCATTTGTAGGCTCATCAAGAAGCAGGAAATTAGGGTTCGTGATAAGTCTTGTAATGAGATAGAGCCTTCTTCTCTCTCCCCCAGAAAGAAGAGCTATCGGAGTTCTGTGCATAGACTGAGGAAAGCCAAATAACTCAAGGAATCTTGCAGTTGATACCTCTTCGCCTTCTTGAAGCACTACGCGCTCGCCTATATCCAGCGCATACTCAAGCACGGTCTTATTTGATTGAAGCTCTCGTCCAAGCTGGTCATAGTAGCCAAAGTGCGTATTGACGCCTCTATCTACAGTTCCGCTATCAGGCTCTGTTCTACCATAAAGAATATCGAGAAGCGTTGATTTTCCGCATCCGTTGTCACCAATTAATCCAATCTTCATGCCTTTGATGAATGAGATAGAGAAATCGTGAAACAGCTTTTTTTCTCCATAACCTTTTGAAATTGACTCAACTTCGAGTATTTTCTTTCCAAGTCTTCGCTCTAGGCTAGAGAACTCTTTCTGCTTATCATCTCTGACCTTTCTGAGTTCGCTTTGCATAGCCTCGATTCTGTCTTTTCTGTTCTTGTCTTTGCCAGTTCTGGCCTGAGGACCTCTCTGAAGCCATACAAGCTCTCTTCTGAGTATAGTCTTGAGCCTTTTCTGCTCCTTCTCATCCATTACGATTCGCTCTTCTTTCCTTTCGAGATAATCAGAGAATGAGCCAGGATGGCGATAGAAATGCTTTCTATCTATTTCCCAGATAGTAGTGCATACAGCGTCAAGAATATGTCTATCATGTGTGACGATGATTACAGATGCGCGAGTCTTTCTTATATATTCCTCAAGATATTCAATAGCCTTGATATCCAGATGGTTCGTTGGCTCATCAAGAAGAAGCAGATCTGGCTTAAGCGCAAGCGAGCGCGCAATAGCAGCTTTTTTCAGCTGTCCTCCTGATAATGTAGACATAAGCCTGTCTTCTTCTAGCGTTTCGCCCATGTCTGAGATAGCAGCAAAGTAAGCTCTCTCAAGATCCCAGAGATTCTCTCTCTCGATTTCACTGAAGAGCCTATCTCTCAGTTTATCATCATTCATCTCGAGTGCTTTGTAGTAATCATCAAGCAAGCGGATCTTTTGATTGTTTTTCTCTAGGTATAGAAAATCCTTGACACTCGTCTTCTCATCAAAGTGCTGAAGCTGCTCAAGAAAGACTATGTTAGTGCCATTCTTTATCGATACTTTGCCTTCATCTGGAGTGATGATGCCAGCAATTGCTTTTAAGAATGTTGACTTTCCAGCTCCATTTTTGCCGACAATTCCAGCTTTTTCACCTTCTTCTAAGCCTAATGTGACATTCTCAAATAGCGGCTCATCTTTGAGTGTCTTTTCAAGATTCTCTATAGATAGGATATTCATATGCTTGATATTAACGATAACTTGCTAAACGTTCAATTGAAGGTTTTTGACAGAAAGTCTAATATTGACACGTTATGAGAGATGATAGATCTAACTTGATAGGGGAGGCTTTGAAAAGCAATGTCTAATCTTACGCTGAAAGATGGCATCAAAGATGGCTCTCCAATCTTTATAGGGTACTTTACTACAGCACTTGCATTTGGGCTTCTGACTAGAACTAGTGGACTCAGATTCATAGAAGGCCTTTTGATAAGCATGACTAACTACTCAGGCTCTGGGCAGTTTCTGATGATGAATCTTTATAATGCAGGTTCTTTTCTATTTGAGATAGCAATATCTGTATTCTTCATCAATACGAGGTACATATTCATGGCAACCTCGCTTTATAACCGCTTAGAAGACAAGAACAGTGTAGCGCTTAAGCTGATAACAGGCTTTGGAACAACAGATGAAGTATTTGCTGTTGCGTCATTCAAGCGCAAAGAGCTCAATATAAGCTATATGTCTGGCCTCATTTTCACATCTTATGCAGGCTGGGTTCTTGGAACGCTATTTGGGTATATCGCAGGCACATTCCTTCCCGAAGTGCTTCAGAGAGCAAGCGTCATTACAGTTTATGCGATGTTTGCATCTCTTCTTGGCGCTGAGACTCGAGTCCATGTAAAGGCATTGATAGTATTCACTCTATCAGCTTCTCTGAACTCAATTCTGATTCTATGCTTGAAGCTCTCTGTAGGGCTTTCATTCATCATTGCTATGCTTGTTGCGACTATTGTTGGTGCTGTTATCTATACAGATGAGGAGGCTGGTCTATGAAAGTGATTCTGATGATTGCAATCTGTTCGATTGTAACTATGATTCCAAGAATACTTCCTTTCTTTATCCCTGCACTTGGAAGACTTCCTAGAAAGATAAAGAAATGCATGGTATTGCTTCCTGTAGCATCTTTAGGTGCCCTGATATTCCCTCTAGCACTTACAGACTTTGATTCAGAGTGGCTAGCTGGGCTTCTAGGCGTAGTAGTTGCATTCATTACATCATATTTCAAAGGATCGATGTTCTTATCTATTGTCCTGTCTCTTATAGCAACAGTGGGAATGCTATATGTTCTCTGAACATCGAAAATGGGAGGATAATAATGAGAAAGAATAGATATTGTCCGCTATATGGCAGATGTGGCGGCTGTGAATATGTCAATGAAAACTATGAAGATGAGGTTCTTGATAAATACCTCAAAGAGCGCAAGCTCCTATCACGATATGGCGAAGTATACCCTGTAGTAGAAGCTAGGAGCCTTATGGGCTATCGAACTAAAGTCCAAGCTGTATGCGGCTACGATAGAGATGGCAAGTTCACTACAGGAATCTATAGGCGTTATACACATAAGCTTATACCAGTTCGTGATTGCATCCTTGAAGATGGCAGAGCAACTGCAATTTTACAAAGCATCAGACAGCTTGCCAATCGCTATGGCATCAAGCCATATGATGAAGATAGAGCTAGTGGTGATTTCAGGCATATTCTGATTCGTCTTGGCTACAATACAAAAGAAATTCTCCTATCCCTTATAACAGGTGGAAAGGATTTCCCTCATAAAGCAGATTTCATAGCTGCAATGCACCAGAAGCACCCTGATATTGCGTCAATAACTCAGATTATCAACAATGAGAAGACTAGCATGGTAATCCCAGAGAATCCTGTTGTATTCAATCTATATGGAAATGGATATATAACAGATGAGCTATGTGGTCTTAAGTTCAGAATATCATCAACATCATTCTATCAGGTCAATCCTGAAATGACTGAAGTGCTATATAGGATTGCTATGAACATGGCAGAGCTTCAGGAAGATGATGTAGTTGTAGACGCATATTGCGGAACTGGGACTATCGGCCTTATTGCTGCAAGTTATGGAATTAAGAAGCTCATTGGAATCGAAGCCAATGAGAGTGCAGTAAAAGATGCAATTTTAAATGCCAAAGAGAATGGCATTGAAAACGCAGAGTTTGTAACTGCAGACGCTGCAAAGTATCTGAAAAGCGCAGTAAAGGAAGGACTCAGAGCTTCTGTTCTCTTTATGGACCCGCCACGTGCAGGTTCTTCTGAAGAGTTCTTAGCTGCTGCATCTAGACTGGACCCGGATGTGATTGTATATATCTCATGCAACCCGGAGACACTATGCCGTGACTTAAGATATATCTCCAGATTCATGAACTATAAAGTCAGAGGAATACAGCCTGTTGATCTATTTCCAGCTGGAGAGTTTGTTGAGAATGTAGTTCTTTTAAGACGTTCATATGATAGATAGGTCAAAATAGTACTAAGAACGGTATAAGTAAGCTCTTGTGAAACATTTTCAAAGAAAGAGAGCTTCAAAAGATAGCAGTATGGGCAAAATTTGCCTATACTGCCGCCGATGGAAAAGTGTATGATGTCGATTATTATAATCTTGATGTTATCTTTTTTGTCGGCTACCGTGTGAAATCTCAGCACGGTGTTCAGTTTCGTATTTGGACAACAGGGTTTTTGAAGGAGTATATGCGACAAGGCTTTGCTCTGGATGTTGAGTGCCTGAAAAATCTTGGCTGTGGCGGTTCCTTCAAGGAACTGCTGGAGCGTATCTGCGATATATGTGCTTCTGAAAAGGTGGTTTACTGACAGGTGCTTGAAATCTACGCGACCAGTATTGATTATGTCCCAAATGGTGATATCTCCATTCAGTTTTTCAAGAAAGTCCAAAACAAGATTCATTATGCCATTCATGGCCAAAATGAAATCTTATGTAGAATTCAATGACTATGTAGTCCTCTTAAGACGTTTATATGATAGGTAACCCTCGAAATAGAAGTGCACTTTGTCTTAACGCGCAGAAATTCATTGCAAATGCTGTAGAATTAGATTAATTATTTAAGTATGAAATTAATTTCGCTGCAGGTATGGATATGAATAATTCTGGAACCAATGATAAAACAACGGTGCTCAATATCCTTATCAGAGAGAAGTATGAATATCTCGGTTCAAAGGAAAAACTGATTGCAGATTATATTCTCAGCCATGAAGACGAAGTTCTTTCTATTCCTATTGCTGATCTTGCTTCTCGCTCTGGTGTCAGTCAGCCAACAGCTGTGCGTTTTTGCAAGAAGCTTGGTTTCAATGGCATTAAGGAATTCAAAATCTACTGTGGCACTATAAAAGGCTCTGGACGCAATATCGAGCCATGCACATTTAACGATGATGATGACATCATATTCAAGAAAGTCTTCAAAGCTTCAATGAGTGCTATTGAGAGATCTTTCAAAAGCACTTCTTTGGACACTATTCAAAAAGTAGCTGATTATATCTATAGTGCAGATATCATGCTGGTCTTTGGAGTAGGTGGCTCTAAGATTCCTGCTGAGTTCTTGACAGGCGAGCTTACAAGATTTGGCAAAAAGGTATTTGCTTATACAGAGCTTTTCTCTCTCAAGCAATTCAATGCTGATTTCAGCAACAAGGATCTTGCTTTTTTTGTATCACGTTCTGGAGAGACAGAAGATATCATCCGCTTAGCAAAGAAAGCCAAAGAAGATGGTGCTGATGTCATAGCACTGACAACGAATCCTGATTCATCGCTTTATGATATCTCGGACGAGGCAATAATCGTAAATGAAGAGCTTCTGATGGAAGGTGATAAGAATAGTTTCTCACGTATTGGCGCAATAGCCTTGATTTCATGTTTATATATAATGTGTGCAACAAGAAAGGCTAAAGAGGATCCTCTTTTCAAAGAGAATTATCTAGGACTTACAAATTATAAATAATGGGCTATAACCAACGCTATAGCCCAAGTAATAGTGGTTTTTCATCAAACCATTGTGTTTCCACCGTCGATAGTGAGAACCTGGCCAGTGATCTGAGATGCATAATCAGAAGCTAGGAATACTGTTGCATATGCAATGTCATTCTCTGTCTGAGCTGTCTTCAAAGGAATCATTGACTCAACTGAGTTCTTCCACATAGCTTCTCTCTGTTCTTTTGTTGTTGTGTTCTTAACAGCAGGATTGAAGCCATTAGCCATTCCATCGAGAATCTCTTCCCACATTGAAGTTCTTATGATACCAGGAGCAATTGAATTTACTCTGACACCATAAGGCGCAGCCATCTTAGCAGCACTCTGAGTAAGGCTGATAACGCCAGCTTTTGATGCGCAGTACATCTGAAGCATTGGCAGGCCTTCACGTCCAGCAATTGAAGATACTGTTATGATGTTGCCGCTCTTTTGCTTCTCCATAGCCTTTAATCCATATTTCAAAGCATTAGCAGTGCCAATTACATTTATGTCAAGAACTCTCTCATGTTCCTTATCATCTGCATACATAAGATCCTGGATTGTGATTACTCCAGCAGCATTGACAAAAACATCGAGTTTTCCATTGCCAAAAGCAACTGCATCATTTACAAGCTTTTCCATATCTGATTCAACAGATACATCGCACTTTGTGAATCCAGCTCTTCTGCCTTTAGCCTGTATCTCTTTTACAGTCTCCATTCCTTGGTCTTCTTTTCTGTTGCCTAGATATACATCTGCGCCACAATCAGCAAAGAGCAGGGCCATAGCTTTTCCGAGGCCTCTGCCGCCTCCAGTAACCAATACAGTCTTACCTGAAAAATCCATGTTCATTCCCATTTTGAATATCTCCTTATAAAAGAATGTTTGTTTTAACTAACAACTAGAAATATACTCAAATTTATAAAAATGTATAGATATAAAATTATTTATTTTTATGAAGTTTATGTGAACAATTTCTTTCATTTGTTCATTTCAAATGTCTGAAAATGAGATAGGATTTAAAGAGAGGTGAAAAATGAGCGATTTCAATAAACTATGCAAAGAATTTGAAGAGATTGACGTGCTTTCATATGGCGCTATGCTTGCAGCTAAGTCTGTTAAGCTGATTCCAGCACTGAGTGCTATAAGTGAAGATGGTCTATCAGGACTTGAGTTATATGCAACCTTCATTCTAGGTGCAGTTGCATCAGATGGTAAATTATCAGAAGAAGAGTATGCGCTTCTATATCCACTGCTTCATACCTTCTTTGGTGATAGCATCGACTATGAGACAGCTAGGAAATCTGTTAAGAAGCTAAGAAGAGAGAGCAAAGAGCTTTTGCAGCTTATTGATGAGATGGTAGATGTCATTGGTCAGCTATCTGAGGATATGAAGGATGATATCATCATTGTTATGCTTCTGATTACTGCAATTGATGGAAAGATTTCTTTAAGAGAAAAGAACTGGATTAAAAAGCTGATCAAATAGCTGCAACAAAGTGTTGCAAAGTAAAAATACTGTTGCAAAAAGTGTTGCGTTTTGGTATATTCTTCCCGATTTGGAGAAGAAATGGATAAAGTAATCCTAAAATTAAAAGACGGAAAGGAATTTTCCGGCATTTCCTTTGGTAAGAAGCCAGATGAGGAAGTTGGAGAGGTAGTATTCAATACTGGTATTCCAGGATATCAGGAAATATTAACTGATCCATCATATAATGGGCAGATTGTTTTATTAACCAGCCCGATGATTGGCAATTACGGTATAACTATTAGTGATATGGAGAGCAGTGGTGTTAAAGCTACTGCTCTTCTTGTGAGAAAGCTCTATCGCGGTCCTGTAATGGATGGAAGAATCACATTAGATGAGTATTTGAAGAGAGAAGGCAAGACTGCTATAGAGGGCCTAGATACCAGAGCTTTGACACTGTATCTCAGAGAGCATGGATCTCAGAATGGCGTAATCTTTCTTGAAGAGAATAGAGAAAAAGCAATAGAGAAGCTTGCAACATACAAAGACATTACTGAGCTTGATCTGATTGATGGCGTTAGCGTAAAGGAGAGCATATATAATCCAGATTTGGGAGAGGGCTTTCCAAAACCTCCTCTTAATCCTGAGAGACACTTTGCTCTGCTAGATTTCGGAATCAAGAAAAGCATTATAAAGAACTTATATCTGAAGAATGTCGCTGTTACGCTGATTCCTCATAATGCCAAAGCAGATGAGATCTTAAGCGTCAAGCCAGATGCGCTATTTCTCTCAAATGGCCCTGGCGACCCAGCATACCTCAAAAACGAGATTGAAGTAATCAAAAGCCTTGTCGATAAGCTCCCTATTGTTGGAATATGTCTTGGCCATCAGCTGATTACTCACGCACTCGGCGGCCATACAGTCAAGATGAAGTTTGGCCACCATGGATCAAACCATCCTGTTAAGGACCTAGTAAGCGGGAAAGTATTTGTTACAGCTCAGAACCATGGCTTCATGAGTGATAGAGATTCACTTCCAGAAGATGTTGAAATCTGGCTAGAGAATGCCAATGATGGCTCTGTAGAAGGAATAAGGGCAAAAGCACATAGAGTGCTATCTGTGCAATTCCATCCAGAAGCAGCACCAGGACCTGAAGATGCACTATATATCTTCGACAAATTCATTGAGGTAAGCTATGAAGCGTAATGATATCAGACACATATTGGTTTTAGGCTCAGGCCCTATCGTAATCGGACAGGCTTGTGAGTTTGACTACTCAGGCTGCCAGGCTGTAAAAGCACTTAAAGAAGAGGGATACGAAGTATCTTTGGTAAACCCTAATCCTGCAACTGTCATGACAACACCAGATTTAGCAGACCATATATTCATGGAGCCACTTTCGACTGAGTATGTTGAAGAAATATTCAAGACAATGAAGATTGATGCAATACTTTCAACAATGGGTGGTCAGAGCGCACTCAATCTGACTATGGAACTTGAGCGCAAAGGCATTCTTGAAAAGTATGGCGTTAAGATCATCGGCGCTACAACAGAGGCTATAAGACGCGCAGAAGACAGAGAAGAGTTCAAGCGCATTACAGATTCACTAGGCCTTGAAAGCGCAAAGAGCGGCATTGCTCATACTCTTGAAGAAGCTAGAGAAATCAGAAAGTACATCAATCTTCCGATTATCATCAGACCTTCATTCACACTCGGTGGAATGGGTGGTGGAATAATCGAGAAAGATGAAGAGTTTGATGAGATGATATCTCATGCACTCTCCATATCTCCTGTCTCAGAGGTTCTTCTTGAAGAGTCGCTTCTTGGATGGCGTGAGTTTGAAATGGAAGTCATGCGTGATAAGAATGACAACGCAATCATAGTTTGCTCAATTGAGAATATAGATCCAATGGGTGTTCATACAGGTGACTCAATTACAATTGCGCCTATCCAGACATTGACAGATAAAGAGTATCAGAGGATGCGCAGTGCATCTATCGATATTCTCCGAGCTGTTGGAATTGACTGCGGCGGCTCCAATGTACAGTTTGCACTCTCTCCAGACCATAAGAGAATGATTGTAATCGAGATGAATCCTAGAGTATCGCGCTCAAGCGCACTTGCTAGTAAAGCAACAGGATATCCAATTGCGAGGATTTCAGCAAAGCTTGCTGTTGGGTACACACTCGATGAGATTGAGAATGATATCACGGGAGAGAGCGTATCATGCTTTGAGCCTGCGCTTGATTACTGCGCTGTAAAAGTCCCGCGCTTTGAGCTTGAGAAATTTCCTCTGCAATCTTCTGCACTAGGAACACAGATGAGAAGTGTAGGCGAATCTCTAGCACTGGGAAGAACTGCGCTTGAAGCACTCAATAAAGCTATCAGAGCAACAGAACAGAAGAGAGAAGGCTTAGAGACATTAGACAGAAGCAGATTCGATGTAGAGACACTGCTTGAATCAGCTCATCCTTATAGGCTCCTTGCTCTATACACAGTAATAAAGGAAGGATATGAAGACTTAGAAGCGCTTTCTCTAAAGAGCGGATACGATATCTACTTCCTGAATCTCTTGAAAGAAGAGGCTGAGCTTGAGCGTCGCCTTGAGAACGAGAGCTTGGATGACGAGTTATACCTTGAAGCAAAACGTGCAGGTCTTTCAGATAAAAGAATAGAAAAGCTCTCAGGTTCCGCATGTCCAAAAGCTAAAGCTGTCAGACACTATGTCGATACATGCGCAGGTGAATTCAAAGCCAGAACTCCTTATTGCTATTTGACATATGGAGAGGAAGAAGAGGGCAATGAACTTGATGGCGAGAAAGTAATCATAGTAGCTTCTGGCCCTAATAGAATCGGACAAGGCCTTGAGTTTGATACATGCTGTACACTTGCCTCCCATGCATTCAGAAAGCTTGGCACAAAGACTATCATGGTAAATAGCAATCCAGAGACAGTTTCAACAGACTACAGCACATCAGATAGATTATACATTGAACCTCTGAATGCTGAGTCTGTGCTCAGAGTCATGGAAGAAGAGAAGTGCAATAAAGTAGTGCTGCAGCTTGGTGGCCAGACACCGCTGAATATGGCATCAGCGCTAGAAGCTAATGGCGCTGAAATAATAGGTACATCTCTTTCATCTATCGATGAGAGCGAAGACAGAGGTCTTTTCAGTGCACTAGTTAAAGAGCTTGGCCTTAGACAGCCTGAGAACAGAAGTGCTAGTGACAGATCTGAGATAATGGAAAAAGCCCATGAGATTGGATATCCAGTACTGCTAAGGCCTTCATTCGTACTTGGCGGAAGAGGCATGTTCATAGTATATGATGACGACGGCCTAGAGGATTTTCTTGAAAGAAACCAGAATCTCCTTATTTCAAAAGAAGCACCAGTATTAGTCGATCAGTTCTTGGAAGATGCTTTTGAATATGACTTAGACGGAGTTTCAGATGGAGAGAACCTCTATATAGGTGGAATCGTACAGCACATTGAAGCTGCTGGTATCCACTCAGGTGATAGCGCTGCAGTATTCCCTCCATATAAGTCTAAGCCAGAGATAATAGCAGAAATGAGAGAATGGACTCTTAAAATTGCAAGAAGACTGGATATCAAAGGTCTGATGAATATGCAATTTGCTGAGAAAGATGGAAAGCTTTACATTATCGAAGTAAATCCAAGAGGAAGCAGAACAGTTCCGTTTATCTCAAAAAGCAGCGGAGTGGATTTAGTTGAAGCTGCTGTAAAAGTCTGGTCTGGAATAAACCTCAAAGCACAAGGTTTGGTAAGAAAGGATGAAAGCATTGGTGAGGGCCACCCAATGAGCGGCTGGGCAATCAAAGAAGCTGTATTCAGTTTTGATCGATTTTTGAATGTTGATCCTCAGCTTGGTCCTGAGATGAGAAGCACAGGAGAGTCTGTTGGCTACGGTGAGACTTTTGGAGAGGCATATGCAAAGAGCCAGGCTTCTGCAGGCAATCGTCTGCCAAGAAAGGGCAGAGTAATAATCAGCGTCAACAATAAAGACAGAAAGACTATTGCTCCAATAGCTAAAGGCCTTAGAGAACTTGGCTTTGAAATCCTTGCAACTAGAGGAACTGCTAGAGATCTTTATAATGAAGGAATACTCACAGGTATTGTAAATAAGGTTCATGAAGGTCACCCTAATATTGTAGATTTCATAAGTGAAAGAAAGGCAGATCTGATTATTAATACTCCTATGGGATTCCACTCAAGACAAAGTGATGATGATATCAGGAGTGCTGCAATGCGCTTCCATATCCCATATACAACGACTACCAGTGCTGCCTCTGCTGCTTTAGAAGCTATCAGATATATAGAAGCTAATAGCCCTAAATCGAGAGAACTTCCAAAAAGAAAATGAATCATATCCTCTTGCATGGCTAAAGCTATAGCTTTGCAAGAGCCTTTCTTTTGGTCAAATTAACGCAATTGTTATAAGCCAGATATCATATATAACCATGCAAAGTGTTATCCTTCTTATTGGAGGCGTGTATGTGGTTTCTATTTGCTCTTTTATCTGCAATATTTGCAGCTTTGACATCTATCCTTGCCAAAATCGGAATAGACGGCGTTAATTCTAATCTAGCAACAGCTATAAGAACCATAGTAGTGCTTATAGCATCTTGGGGGATGGTATTCATCACAAAGACTCAAGGTGGAATAACAGAAATAAGCAAGAAAAGCTGGATCTTCTTGATTCTCTCTGGCCTAGCAACAGGAGCATCATGGCTATGCTACTATCGAGCTCTTCAGCTAGGAGATGCATCTAAAGTTGTCCCAGTCGATAAACTCAGTGTAGTACTCACATTAGTTCTTGCTTTTATATTCTTGCATGAAAGTGTCAGCATTAAATCAATCATAGGCTGCATTCTTATTGGGGCTGGAACTCTATTTATGGTTTTATGAGTAGTGTTTTTTGCTCTTAGCTATTATGGAATTTCCCTGTATAATATTTAGCAAGAAGGAATATCATGCATGGACTTTGATTTGAATTCATTGATAGTTAATAAAGAAAATTCCCAAATTGAAGCTAAATGCTGTCAATATGCACTTCCAAATTCAATATGGGAGACATATTCTGCGTTTGCTAATACAAATGGCGGCGTCATAATTCTAGGAGTTTCAGAAGATAAAATTACACATGAGCTCTCTATCACAGGAATTGATCAGCCAGAAAAGGTAAAGAAAGAATTTTGGGATAATATTAACAATCCGAGAAAAGTCTCAAACAATCTCTTGCTAGATAGCGATTTCAATGAATTCAAATTGGATGATGGTAAAACAATTTTCATCATCCATGTTCCCAAGGCACGCCTTGAATTAAGGCCGGTTCACATTAATGATGATATGATAAATGGCTCATACAAACGAAATCATGAAGGTGATTACCATTTAACACGTGCTGAGATTTCTACAATGCTTAGGGATGCAAGTCCTGTCTCATACGATATGAAGGTCTATGATAATATTCCTTTATCTGTTTTATGCGATGAAACAATAGCAAAGTATCGTAGATATCATGAGGCCTATAAACCAAATCATCCATGGTTGGGAATTGCAAAAGAGCACTATCTGATGATGATTGGCGCTGCAGCTTATTCTGATTCTGATAATTTATTCGACCTGTGCGGATGACTTAAGCTACTAAACTTGTTTTTACCTTTCTACCGTATCGCGTTAAATCCATA
>CAKQJZ010000056.1 GCA_934247875.1 uncultured Spirochaetales bacterium | reverse complement strand
TTCAAGTGTTGAGAGTATCATAGTCTTTCCGAAGCAGCGTGGACGGGAACAGAAGAAATATCCTCCTGACAATTTAACAAGATTATAAAGAATACCTGTCTTATCAACATAGATATTGTCATAATCAATGTAATTTTCAAAAGTTGGATTCGTTGTATCTATTCTCTTCATGCTATTTAATATAGCACAAAAACAGATAAACTCATTATTAGCACAGCCTCACATATGATGATTAGCTTGTTTTCAATTGACACCAATTAGCCATCAATGATAATTTTAAAGAGACCGTAAAAAATTACGGTAACTTTTATTTATACCCAAAAAAGAGGTTTTCGGTTATGCCTTCAGATGAAAAGAATGTAGTTGAAGTTCCTAATGGCAAGAAGAGCCAGAAGAGTGGCGAGAAAAAGAAGAAAACTAAGATTACAGCTAAGCAAGTTGGCTGGGTCTTTGGTATTGTTGTTCTGATTCTTATCTCTCTAGGCTTCGTGCTTCCAGCAACAGGTTTCACTACTCTCAAAGACACATCAGTTGTATTTGGCAAATACGATGGTAAGAAGATTGAGCTTAAGAATGGCAACTTCTTCTACTATCAGCTCAATAATATAGCTAATTACTATGCAGAGCAGAATGGTGGTTCTATCCCTAGCAATGCATATTTCCAGATTTACTACACAGCATTCCAGAATGCAGTTGTATATGAAGCACTCAACAACATGGCAGACAAAGCTGGCGTAAAAGCAAGCAAAGAAGCTGTCGCAGATGGCATCGTTTCATCAGGCTACTGGAACAATAGCGATGGTGAGTTTGATACGGAGCGCTACAACGCTGCATCAAAGAGCGACAAGGAATATATCAACAGCTATGTTTCAATGGCTCTTCCATTCCAGAGTGTTGAGAGTGACATTGCAAATGCTAAGCTGAGCACTGCAGAGACAGAGTTCATCGAGAGCATCAACAGCAATACAGCTTCATTTGAATATATCATCGTTGGAAGCGATGCTTATGGCGATGAAGAAGCTATCCAGTATGCTAACAACAACCCTGCTCCATTTGTTCAGATTGGTCTATCAATTCTTTCATACAGCACAGAAGATGAAGCAAATGATATCCTAGCTAAGCTTAACGCTGGAACAATGACATTTGCTGAAGCTGCAGATACAAGCACAGATGGATATGCAGAGAAAGATGGAGTCATCGGACTCGTATTCAAGCATGCTCTTGATTCAACACTTTCTGCAACAACAGATGCATCTGATGTAGTATTCTCAACTCCAGTTGGATCTCTTGTAGGTCCTTACCAGACAGGCGCAGGCTACTCTATCTTCCGTGTTGATTCTGCACCAGCTTTCCCTGAGACACTTGATGAAGAAGTTCTATCACACGTTAAAGAGTACATTGCAGAGAACGATAGCCAGATCATGACAACATACCTTGCAGCAATTGCACAGGATGTATATCAGAATGCATCATCAGATTTTGATGCAGCTGCTGACAAGTACGATCTCACAATCTCTTCTGTAAGCAATGTTGCAGAGAACCCTGGAGACAGCCAGTTCATCGCATCATTCAACTACAGCGATTACAGCGGACTGCTTTCAAATGCAATCTTAAGTGATGAGACTCTTGAAGCTAAGCTTTTCGGACTGAGCGAGAACAGCGTTCTTGAGCCGATCCTTTCAGGTTCTTCATATATCGTTGTAAGAAGAATTGAAAGCACAAGCTCCAACTACATGGCTAGCTACATCTCAGCTATGTATAGCCAGTATGCAAGCCAGCTATCACTTTCAGATATGCAGAACTCAATTCTTACATCTGACAAGCTTACAAATGATTTCTACACTGTATTCCTTGATAAGGTTATGGGAATGGGATCAGCAAAATAATATACATTAACCTGTATTTGAGGCCATGCGACGAAAAGCATGGTCTTTTTTTTGCAAATTAAAGACCTATTCCCTTATAACACTTGAAGATATTTCCCCTCTATGATAATCTCACATGGCATTTTAAAGAAAATAAGGAATAAAAAATGGATATATTACCAGCATTTGCTGAACTAGGGCTTTCAGAGAAGACATTAGAAGCCCTTTCAAAGAAGGGCTTTGAAGAGCCTACAGAGATACAGAAAGCCTGTATCCCTCGCCTATTGCAGAGTGGCACTGAAGTTGTTGGACAGGCACAGACTGGAACTGGAAAGACTGCTGCTTTTGCTCTCCCTATAATCGAGACTATCAGTGAGAAAAGCAAGAACGTTGAGGCTTTGATTCTTGCTCCTACAAGAGAGCTTGCGCTTCAGGTAAGCGAAGAGATCAACTCACTCAAAGGTGATAGAGCGCTTGAAGTTGCACCTATTTATGGTGGCGCAAGCATGGAAAACCAGCTAAGAAAACTAAAGAAAGGCGTTCAGATTGTTGTAGGAACTCCAGGCAGAGTTCTAGACCATATCAGACGTGGCACTCTTAAGCTTGAGAAGCTTGAGTTCATGGTGCTTGATGAAGCTGATGAGATGCTTGATATGGGCTTCATTGAAGATATCGAGGAGGTTCTTAAAGCTGTTCCTGAAGAGAAGAGAATGCTTATGTTCTCAGCAACTATGCCAAAAGAGATCTTGAAGCTTGCTGAGAACTTCATGAAGAATCCTGAGATAATCAAGACAAAGAAAGCTTCTGAATCTACAAGCCAGGCAGACCAGATCTACTACGAAGTAAAAGAGAGCGATAAAGTTGAGGCTCTGACCAGAATCATAGATAGAGATCCAGCATTCTATGGCGTTGTATTCTGCCGCACAAAGCTGCAATGCGATGAAGTTGCAAAGAAGCTATCTGACAGAGGCTATGATGCGGCTGCACTGCATGGAGACCTATCACAGAAAGAAAGAGAGAATATCCTTAAGCGCATGAAAGAGAGAAGACTCTCTATCTTGATTGCTACAGACGTTGCTGCACGAGGCCTTGATATTCAGGACCTGAGCCATGTAATCAACTACTCTCTTCCTCAGGATCCAGAGATCTATATACATAGAGTCGGAAGAACAGGAAGAGCTGGCAAGAATGGTACAGCTATCACATTCATCACTCCAAGTGAAGCAAGAAAGTTCTCTTATATCAAACGCGCAAGCAAGAGTGATATAAGACGAGAAGAAATCCCTACAGCCAGCGAAGTAATTGAGAGCAAGAAAGGCAGAATCATAGATGCGCTAGAAGCTGCGCTCAATAAAGAACCAGCTATCGACTACTACTCACTTGCAGAGACACTCCTTGAAGACAGAGAGCCAAGAGAAGCTTTTGCATCTCTTCTTGCTTATATATACAAAGATGAGCTTGATATTTCCCAATATAAGGATATCAACTCAGACTCAAGACGTGGCCGAGGCAAAGAGAAGAGCTACTCAGACTCTGAGCGTCCATTTGACAGAGTCAAGAAGCCTAGCATGGATGAAGAAGGTCTTACTCGCCTCTTCATTGCTCGTGGCTCAAGAGATGGCATTACTAAGCGTGATCTAGTGCAAATCATAATGGATCAGACAGGAACAAAGAATTCAGATATCCATGGCGTGCAGGTAATGGAAGAGTTCTCATTCATCAATGCACCATATGATGTTGCAGAGAAGATTCTCAAGATCTTTGACAGAAAGAGCAAAGGTGGAAGGTCAATCGTATCAAGAGCTAAGTCAGAGAGCGAGAGACGGGAAGCAAAGGCTAATTCTAAGCCAAAGAAAGAGAAGAAGGTCGAAGAAGAATTCGAGGAATACAGAAGAGAAAGAAAGGAGTATACTAAGAGACGTAGCAGCGCTAAAGGCAGAGATGTTAAGAGCAAAGCTAAGAAAAACTCCAAGGGATCGAGAAGGAAGTAAGAATGAGAGACCATTATGATTTTCTGATTGTTGGCACTGGCTTATATGGCTCAGTATTTGCGAATCTGGCACTTAAGGCTGGAAAGACTGTATTGATGGTAGAAAAGAGAGACCATATTGCAGGCAACATATACACAGAAGAGCATGATGGAATCAATGTGCATAAATATGGTGCCCATATCTTCCACACATCAAATAAAGAGGTATGGGACTATATCACATCATTTGCTTCTTTCAACAACTTCGTAAACTCTCCTATAGCCAACTACAAAGGAGAGGTCTACAACCTTCCTTTCAATATGAACACATTCTCAAAGATGTGGAATATTGTATGGCCAGAAGAGGCACTTGCTATAATCAATGAGCAGAGAAAGGAAATCACAGGAGAGCCAAAGAACCTCGAAGAACAGGCTATAAAGCTTGTTGGACGTGATATCTACACAAAGCTGATCAAAGGCTACACAGAAAAGCAATGGGGCGTCAGCGCAACAGAGCTCGATCCATCAATAATCAAGCGTGTGCCTGTAAGACTCACATATGACAACAACTACTTCAATGACCGCTATCAGGGCATTCCTGAAGGCGGATACACAGCAATCATAGAGAAGATGATAGAAGGTGCTGATGTAGTTCTCAGCACAGACTTCAATAAAGAGCAGGAAAAGTGGCGTGCTAAGGCAGATAAAGTAGTATATACAGGGTGCTTAGACCACTATTTTCATTTCTCACTTGGAAAGCTTCAATATAGAAGCGAGATCTTCAGAGAAGAGAGAATCGAAAAGGAAGATTTCCAGGGTGTTGCTGTTGTGAACTACACAGATAGAGAGACAGAGTGGACACGCATAATCGAGCATAAGCACTTTGAGAAAGCAAAATCTCCAGTTACATGGATCAGCCGCGAAATACCAGTTGATTATGAGAAGACAGGAGAGCCTTACTACCCTATAAATAATGAAGCGAACAGCGCTCTTTATAATAAATACAAAGAAATCGCAGATAGTGATAAGTCTTTGATTCTAGGCGGCAGACTTGCCGAGTATGCATACTACGATATGGATAAGACTATACTCGCTGCAATGAATAAAGCAAAAGAGGTACTATCTTATAAATGAGTATGATCGTCATACTTCTCATTTAAGTAGCGTCTCATATACCCATCTTGCTTTTTGAGCATCTTAGAGCCTCTTGTGATCTTGCAGAGGCTCATTTTTCTATCTAGTGCAATATCTCTTTGGCTTTTGCCCTTGATAAGGTCTTCCATTAAAAGATATCTATCAGCAATATCGATGATTTCCTTTTCTGTAAGCATATCATCAAAGAAAGCATTGAGCTCATCAATATCTGTAATAGCACATATCTGCTCCAATAGCTCATTCCACGCCTTCTGCTCTTCTTCTGTTATGCCTTCTGTTCTGTTTCTACTCATAGAAATCTCCAATACAGATAAGATAGCACAGCAAGGTTTTTGGGGCAAGAAAAAGTCTAGCGCTTCAAGCTATCCTGAAGCGAGAACTCACACCCGCAATAGCTTTGGCGATATAAATCCAATTCCTTTGAAAGAACAATTGAACGATTAAAGCCGTCTTTCTTCTTGAAATCAAGAGGCAAGAATCCTTCTAAGTCCTCACCCTCTTTGAAGATAGTCTTGCTGTTCTTAAAGCGAGAGACAGTAAGAGTTGTAGCGAAATGCCCAATGCCAAGCTCTTTGGCTTTTCTAGCGCTTCTGAGCAAATTGAAGCGGAAGCAAAGTGAGCATCTTTTGCCATGCTCAGGTTCTGCCTCATATCCTTTTACCCACTCTCTCCATTCATCATGGTCCCATGAATCCTTTATGACAGGAAGAGAATAGAAAGCTGCAACCTTCAAAAGGTTATCATAACGCTTCTCAAATTCTTCCTCTGGATAGATATTGGAATCTGAGAAAAAGAGTACAGGCTCATAGTCTTCATTTATCAAACGCTCAATAGACGCTGTAGAACAAGGCCCACAGCAAACATGCAATAGTATTTTATTTCCCATAGCTTCAACTTTGTTATATCATCTTTATTGTTTAATTTGAATGAGGTGATTAAATTGAAGAAATTCAGAACAGTGCCTGCAACTATACTTCTATTTGTTGCATTCTTCTTGCTTATAACAGGAAATATCCCAAAGTACTTTCCTATCATAATGATGGTTTTGTCTCTTATATCCTACTTGCTCTTATCAAGAGGCTCAATGTACTTTGCCAAAGCCAATAAGATAATGCAAAGCGGAGGCAAAGACAGCATTGAAAAAGCACGCCCATACTTTGAGAAGGCATATAAAGCAGGAGTTCCAGATAACTACCTTATGTATATCGGCATACTGATGGTTCAGTACTACGACTATGAAGAGGGCGGAAAGATACTCAAAGGACTTATGAGCAGCAGGAACAGCAAGATTGCATTCCAGGCCAAGAACTCACTTTCAATGTACTACTGGATCAAACGTGATATCAAAAGTGCTATCGAAATAACTGAAAGTGCTAAAGAGATGAAGATGAAAGACAGGAATCTTTATATCAACCTTTGCACATATTACTTAGCTGACAATGACGTAAGAAAATTCAAGCTTACGCTTAAAGAAGCATATAAGAATAAGCTAGAGTCCCCTGCTCTTTTAGATCTGGAAGCTATCATGCAGATTCTTGATGACAACTATCTCAGAGCAGGAGGCTTCTTGAAGTCATTATTTGAAATAAAGACTCCTCAGTTCATTGACCCATACCTTCACTACGCTATGATATACATGCACTACGGCGAAGCTGAGAAAGCTATCAAAGTACTTAATGAAGGCTTAGAGAATGCATTCTTCTCAAACACATCAGTAGTCAGCAAAGCTGAAGTAGAGAGAATCATCAAAGCCCTCCAGAACCTCAAAGCACGTGATAGATTCATAAAGGATGTCGAAGAGCATAAGCTTGAAGCAATCAATGGCAAATTCCCAACAGAGACAGAAGAGGAAATCAATAAAGAGTATCCTGAACTTCCAGAGTTCATCAGCGAAAGCGTGAAAGATGAAGATATAGATGAGAAAGACGAAGGCGATATAGATACATCTATCAACGAAGACGATGAGAAATGGCTTTTAAAGCACCAGAACTGACACTACAACAATAATTTT
This sequence comes from uncultured Spirochaetales bacterium, assembly GCA_934247875.1. GTDB lineage: Bacteria > Spirochaetota > Spirochaetia > Sphaerochaetales > Sphaerochaetaceae > Ornithospirochaeta. Next base: position 6,804 of record CAKQJZ010000056.1, on the reverse strand, counting down.
GCGAAGGCGCTAAGCCTACTCTCTGAGATAAACCGCTCTAAAAAAGAGCGGTTTATTATCCTAATACTTAACTGCAAATATCAGAGAAGATACAAATGCGCTATCGCCACTTGAAGTGTATTCATATCCTATCTTGAATCTCATAGGAAGCTTCAATAGCCCTATCAGAGATGCAACAGACTGGATATCTACACCAGTTGAAATGCCGACACTTGAATCCTGAAGCAACAAGTCAAAATAGAGGCCAAGCTCAGACTTTTCAAATATCAAGAACTCTCCAAATGTTGGGTTGTTATTGAGCTTATATCCTGCAGCAATTCCCAATATAGTATTGTGGCGTTTTGTATTTGATACAGTTGCATTGGCACCATAATTGATGATTGTTGAAGAATATCCATCTGAGAAGAAAAGAGGTACACTTCCCTTTCCATCAAGAGAGAACCTGCTGAAAAAAGACCCGTCAAAGTATAAAGAGTGGCTCTTATTCAAATATCCACGCGCACCAAGCGAGATCTGCATATAGTTCTTAGGCTCTTCAAAGATAATGCTTGTACCAATTAACATGTAGTTATCTCTTGTCCATAGATAACCCCAGTCAAAGCCATACTTTCCATCCATTCCAAGTGAGAATAGATTAGCTGTTCCCTTTTGGCCGCCATAGTCTTTATAGTACTCAAGGTTCTGATGGAGTGCTAAGCGATAGATTTCCTTATAAGAGACTGGAATATAATCGAGTGTTTCTCTGAAGTAAATAGATGGATGGAATCCAGCATTCTTCTGTCCTATATTAGTATAGAACTCACTGCCTATCTTCATATTTACCATTGGGTAATATGAAACTTTACCACCAGCCGTAACATATGTCTGAGAGTTTGAAAGGTCATAAGTATCAAAGCCAACGCCAATGCCAGCAGAGGTCTCAACACTCTTATTTATATAACCATAATTAAGATTGAAGAATGTAGAGTTATCAAGGTAGTATGGTGCAAGCGGATCCTGCATTGAACCAAAACCAAAGCCTAAAAGCGTTGTTGGGCGTTCAGCTTCAACTCTATTGAAGTAATATAGGCTACTATTGATTTTCTCAATGCGTGGCTGAACATCATTTCTAAGTTCTATCAGCCTATCAGAGACCTGCCCTCTGCGATAAACATCAGCAAGCTCTGTCTCTTTCTTCTTTGCGCTCTCATATCCAATAGCTGCCATTTCAATAGCTTTATCAAAAGCCATGAATGAATAGTTCTCAACTTCACATCTGATCCAGATAAGGTCAGGATGCTTCTTCATATCTATAGCAGCTCTTTGTCTCTTTCCGATATCGAATGAAGCATTGAGAATTGTAATAGGATTGATAAGATTCATCTCAGGCACATCATAGAATGCAGTAGATAGAATAATAGAATTGCTATACTCATATGCAGCATCAATCGGTGCGAGAGACACAATACCTCCATCAACAATTAAGTGGCCTTTATAAATCTGAGGATCAAAGTAAACTGGAAGAGCGAAAGACGCAATCAGGATATCAGAGAAGTTGCCTTCAGCTATTCTGATTTCACGCTTAGTTACTAAGTCATCAGCAACTACCATTATAGGAATCTCTGTGTCTTCTAACCTGTAATCAGCACCAACTAATGTATTTACGATAGTCTTGAAGCCTGATGGGACAACTAAGCCACCTCGAATTGGTAATGTGATATCAAAAAAGGTTGATATATCACCAGCAAGGAAGAACTCTTCAATCTGGCTTGGCTTCATGCCAGCAGCATATAGCATGCCTATGATTGATCCCATAGAGTTAGAGATGATGAAATCTGGAACAATTCCCTCTTCCTCTAAATACTTTAGAACACCAATATGTGCAGCGGCTCTTGCAGATCCACCTGTCAAGACAAGCCCAACTGGTTCTCTCTCCCCGCCTGTTTTCTCAAGGATTCTCGCTCTGAATGACTCATCTCCATATGTAATAGGAATATCAGAAACAAGAATATCATCGACATAGCTTGATGCATCATTGGAATACAAAGCTGAAAGCGCAGCAAAAAGTATTAATAAGGAAATAATTGTCTTCTTCATTTTCTATTTTAGATTAGCTTTAATTTCCAAAGGGTTCAATCAGAAAGAAACTCTTTTGGCCTTGTTTTAACTTTTCCAATCTGATACTATTTTCTTCGATGCCGATGTGGCGGAATTGGTAGACGCAGTAGACTCAAAATCTGCCGAGAGCAATCTTGTATCGGTTCGATCCCGATCATCGGTAAATAAGCCAGGATTTGTTAATCAGATTCTGGCTTTCTTATTTATCTTCGGCAGCAAAATAATCTCTTAAGTAAGGAACTGCGAATTCAACGTATCCTCTTCTAGTAGATTTTATGACATCGGATTGCATTAACCTTGTTCTGTATCTATTTGCATATGAAGAATCTACTGAAAGACGAAGAGCAATATCCTTCATAGCACTTTCGCTATCATCTATTGCCATAGCTTTCAAAAATTCAATATCTTTTGCTGATAACGGAGCAATAGTTGTTTCACAGATATCTTTAATAAATTCTCTTCTTGCCAAAGTAATTGCTTTATCAAAATCAATGTCAGTTATAACGCCATCATCAGCAGCTGATACAGTTATATAGTGACCAACCAATTGCATCAAATAAGGAGAACCTTCTGTTCTTGCTGCAGCTTCAGAAATCAATTTATCATTCAATTTTAAACCAAGCTTATTAAAGCTTTTCCTAAAGAACAATTCAATTTCTGCTATAGAAATTGGCTCAAGATTTACTTTAGAAGCTCTATTAAGAAAAGTCAGAACATGTTGATTCAAAGTTTGTGATATTGAGATAGGAAGACCGGCTAAGACAATTGCAATATTTACATTCATACCAACCATCTCCTGATATGCAATAATCAGCTTTTTCAGTTCTTCGCTGCTCGACTGAACCTCATCAACAAGAATTAATATTCCTTTATTTATTTTCTGAGCCTCTTCACACATTGTCTGAAGCCTATCTGCAAAACTGTGTTTTACCAATTCTTGATGTTCTGTTTGAATACCAGCACTGAAGCCCAAAAAGCCTACAGACCCACCTGTTATTATTGTTTTCTTATTTGAAAAAAGCTTTGCACTATCTCTATTAAGCTTCTCAAGTATCCTTTCTAGCATATCGTCAGAGACAACTGTAGGTGAGGCTACAATATAGCCATTATTTCTTGCATACTCAGCTATTTCAAGCAACAAAACAGTTTTTCCCATTCCTCTTTGGCCAATGATTAATCGAGCTCTCTCTTTGCTCCCAGGAAAAGAATGAAGGCCTCCAATCAAATCAGCCATTACTTTATTCCTGCCTACCAATGTTCTTGGTTTATTGCCAAATGAAGGTGAAAAAATAAGATCGATCATTTCTACCTCTTGTTTATTTTGTACAGATTTGTTTTTTTTGTACAAACTTGTTTATTTTGTTTAATTGTCTTATGTTTTCTTGAAGAAATCAAGAATTGGTCTGAAAAACTTAAAAGCAAGAAAAAAGTCATTTGGAAAATATTAAAATCAAGTAAAAAGTCGCTTGAAAAATATTACTTCAAGCAAAAAACTCCATTGAAAAATATTCAATTCGCTTATATCTTAATTATAGGAGATGACATGCTGACACGAAAGATTGAGTCTCAACTAATTGGCTGGAAAAGAAATCCAAACAAAAAGCCACTGATAATCAAAGGATGCCGTCAATGTGGAAAAACCTGGTCTGTATGTGATTTTGCAAAAAAGAACTACAAAAGTGTTGTTTATGTAAACTTTTTCCAGAATCCAGACTATAAAAGCATTTTCAGCGGTTCTTTAGAGGTTGATAACCTTGTAATGATGCTTAGCGCTTTTTTGGGAAGCGATACTAAATTCATTGCTAATGAAACAGTTATCATTCTTGATGAAATTCAAGAATGCCCAGAAGCTAGAACATCACTTAAGTTCTTCAAACTGGATGAAAGATTCGATGTTATTGGAACAGGTTCTCTTCTAGGTGTAAGTGGTTATAGAACTCAGCCGACTTCCATCCCTGTTGGGTACGAAACAATCATGGATATGTATCCTCTTGATTTTGAGGAATTTCTTTGGGCAAATGGCATATCAAAAGAGATAATCAGCCTATTGGAAACATGTTTACATGACGAAAAACCTGTCCCAGAAGCACTACATAAAAGAATGAGCGACCTTCTCATTCAGTACACAATAGTAGGCGGAATGCCTGATGCTGTACAGACATTTGTTAATACAAAACAACTCAACAATATACTTGCAATTCAACGAGATATAATCCGCTCATATGAAGATGATATGGCGAAATTTGCACCAGACAGGGATAAGTCTAAGATAAAGGAATGCTTTCAGTCTATTCCCAAACAATTGGCAAAAGAGAATCGCAAATTCCAGTATTCAGTAGTGCACAAAGGCTCTAGTGCAACAGCATACAGAGGAAGTCTGCAGTGGATTGAAGATGCAGGAATCATTAGCAGGTGCTATAACCTTTCTATGACAGAATTGCCTTTAGATGGAAACGCTATCCCTGATCAATTCAAAGTCTATATGAATGACACAGGCCTCTTTGTCAGCTCTCTTGAAGATGGAACTCAAAAAGATATTCTGCAAGGCAACCTCTATAGCTATAAAGGTGCTGTGTTTGAAAATCTGATTGCTGAAACATTTCATAAAATGGGAAGAAAACTATACTACTTTCATAAGGACTCAGGACTAGAGATAGATTTCTGCATACGATATAAAGGAGAATTCACTCTAGTTGAAGTCAAAGCTACAACTGGAAACACAAAGAGCTCTAAGACAATTCTCAAAAACAAAGAAAAATATCATGTGAATCATATGATAAAACTTGGTGCATACAATGTAGGCAGAAACGGAGAGATATTGATCCTACCTCACTATATGGCATTCCTACTAAAAGAAGTATGAGAATTGATACACTACACAAATGATTTTATCTGCTGCTCTTTTGACTTCCATTTATCCAGACTATCTAAGGATGAAAAAAACACTCAGCGAGATAAAGTTAACTCAAAGACTCAATATCTAGCATCTGCAAGATCAGCTGTTGATGCTTTTCTCATTGACATAGAGTAAGAAATATAGTGAACTATAACTGTAACTTTAAAAATTACATATTAGGAATAGCTAGAAATGGATGGACTTTTTATCATTGCTGTGCACTCTTTAGTCTATTTGAGGCATATGAACTGCTATGTATCTAGCAAGGACCTTGCTAAGAATGTTTGCACTAACCCGGCAAGGATAAGAAAAGCAATGTCTCTTTTGAGAGCTAAAGGACTAATAGAAGCAAAAGAAGGATTGCAAGGCGGCTACAGAGTAAGCACAGAGCTTAGCAGCATTACGCTGAAAGACATTGCAGCAGCCCTTCACTCTTCATTTGCACTACCCACATGGAGAGGTACTGACTTTGATAAAGAATGCCTGATCTCAACTCACATGAAGGATGTTATGGATGATTTAGGACATGAAATGGATAAAGTACTTTATTGCTACCTAGATACTATAACTATTGATGATATCGAGAAAAAGATAATGACCCATAACTGGGCAGAAAAAGGAGACGCAGATAAATAAGAGGATAACAACAGCCCTGATAGTGCTTCTAGCAGCACTCTCGGCACTTGGGGCTCAAGACAAAAACAATAATACAGAGATTAGAACGATGAGAGACGAAAAGATTAGGGAGATATATTTAGCAGGAGGCTGTTTCTGGGGCTTAGAGAGCTTGATGCAAAGCCTAGATGGCGTTATAGACGCAGAGAGCGGATACGCTAACGGAAAGAGAGCAGAAGAGGCAGAATACAAGAAGATAGTAAAAGGTGGGACAGGTTTCAAAGAGACTGTCAAAGTCACATATGACTCTGATGCAATCACATTGGATGCAATCCTATTTGCTTACTTCTATGTAATCGATCCTACTGTTAGAAACAGACAGGGCAATGATATCGGGGAGCAATATCAGAGTGGTATCTACTATACAAACGATAGAGACAAAGCAATCGTTGAAAGAATAGCAGCAATCGAGAAAGGCAGATCAAAGAAGTTCTTTGTAGAGATAGAACCGCTCAGAAACTACTACAAGGCTGAAGAGTATCATCAGAACTACCTTGAGAAGAATCCTAATGGCTATTGTCATATTCCACGCGAAGAGATAAAGCTGCTCTCTTCGCTTAAGATAGACCCCGGCTTATATGTAAAACCTGCAGATGAAATAGTGAAAGAAAGACTCTCAAAAGAGCAATACAACGTTACGCAGAATAGCGCTACAGAATCACCTTTCTCAAATGAATACTGGAATAAGTTCGATAAAGGCATCTATGTAGACATAGTGACAGGAGAACCGCTATTCTCCTCTCTCGATAAATTCGAAAGCTCATGTGGCTGGCCTGCTTTCTCTTCTCCTATTGAGAAGCCACTTATAGTTGAAAAACTAGACAGAAGTCACATGATGATCAGGACAGAAGTCAGAAGCCGTGCTGGCGATAGTCATTTGGGACATGTATTCAGAGGTGATAGAGAATCACCTAATGGGATACGCTATTGCATCAATAGCGCATCACTGCGCTTTGTGCCATATAGCGACATGGAAGCGGAAGGTTATGGATATCTATTGAGTTTATTTGATTAGGAAATGATATGAAGAAATATATTGCAATAAGAGTGCTTCTTATTATCCCATGTTCTTCACTGTAGTACCTAATAGCATCACTCTTTAGGTTTCTTTTTGGTATAAGACTTTTTGAGTTTCA
>CAKQJZ010000055.1 GCA_934247875.1 uncultured Spirochaetales bacterium | reverse complement strand
TGTCACTTTTATTGTTTCATTACTGGAAGAAATAGTGCAACATCCTTTCTATTTACCTTTTTATCACTCCTCCTTTACGAATAAATATAATATAAAGGAAAAATCACAACAACTATAGTTTTTCCAAAAGAAATCAAACTGAATATTTCATTCCTATTTAAGCATATTAATTTCAATAAATCATATTTATCACAAATAATCCTAATAACGAATTAAGATAGATAAAAAGAGGTGTTAGTATGAATGTTGGAATCATAGGATGTGGGCACATAGCATCAAAGCTTGCTAATACGCTAAAAGAAACAAAAACAATCAAAGTAATCGCAGCAGGAAGCAGAAGCAAAGAAAAAGCTGAAGCATTTGCAAAAGAACATGGCATTGAAAGAGCTTATGGCTCCTATGAAGATGTAATGAAAGATAATGATGTAGATATCATATATGTAGCAACACCTATGAGTGAGCACTATAACAATATGATGCTTGCGCTTTCATATAATAAACCATGCATCACTGAAAAAGCATTTACAGTCAACACCAAAGAAGCAGAAGAAGTTCTATCACTTGCAAAAGAAAAAAAAGTATTCATAACAGAAGCAATCTGGACTCGCTATATGCCATGCCGCAAGATCATTAGCGACATAATAAAGAGCGGCAGACTTGGCAAAGTAACAACTATAACAGCTAACCTGTCATATGATATCAAAGACAAAGAGCGCATCAAGAAGCCTGAGCTCGGCGGAGGCACACTCCTTGATATCGCAATATACCCAATAAACTTTGCATTGATGGCAGAAGAAGGAATAGAAATAGAATCAATCACAGGAACAGCTGTAAAGAATGAATACGGAGTCGATATCAAAGATTCTATAATCATGAACTTCAAAGATGGAGTTCAGGCACTCTTATTCTCTGACGGCACAACAGACAGTGATAAGCGTGGCATGATCTATATGACAAATGGATATATTGAAGTTGAAAATATAAACAATCCAGAGTCTATCAAGATCTACTCATCAGGAAGAGAAGCAAAGCTTCTTGAAACAATAGTCCTTAAAAAAGATGTCAACGGCTATGAATATGAGTTCTATGCAAGTGAGAAAGCACTTAAAGAGAATAAGCTTGAGTGTCCAGAGATGAGCCATGCTGAAACAATCAGAGTCATGAAAATCATGGACGCCCTCAGAGCTGAATGGAACATCAAGCTAGGTTCAGAGCTAGAAGAATAATCAAATGCTGAGAATTGAAGAGTACATAACAAGTTCTAATATAAAAGATCCATACTTTATCCATGGGGATTCTTTAGATGTACTCTCATCTTTGCCTAATGACTCAATAGATACTGTTATCACAAGTCCTCCATATTATATGAAAAGAGAATATCTTGAAGGAGGACTTGGTCTAGAAGCTACATATAGCGAATATATCGATAATCTACTCTCAATAACAAAAGAGATATATCGAGTACTGAAGCCTACAGGCTCATTTTGGCTTAACCTTGGAGATAGCTACAAAGACAAGCAGCTTTTGAATATTCCGTATCGAACAGCAATAAGAATGCAGGATGAACAGCACTGGATACTCAGAAACACAATAATATGGGATAAGATGAAAGGTGCAATGAGCTCATCCAAAGATAGTTTGCCATCTGAGCATGAACCGCTATTTCATTTTGTTAAAACAAAAGCTGGATACTACTATGATTCAGATGCAATCAGGAAAAAACCTAGAAAGCCTCATATTGAAAACGGCGCTGTAATAAGCGCAACAGGAGTCAGCGGAGTCAAGTACAGGCGTAAAATAGAGCTAAGCACAGAGCTCACTGAAGAACAGCATCAAAGTGCATTAAATGAAGTTCTAGAGCGCATTAAAAATGGAGAACTCAGTGACTTTCGCATGGTCATAAAAGGTTCAAATCAGCGCATAACTAATGGCGACAGCGTGAAGTTAAGCGGACGAGCAAAAGAGCTACAAGAAAAAGGCTTCTATTTTCTGCTATATAATCCAAAATGAAGCATGATTTCTGATGTATGGCAGATTATTCCAGAAGATACACAAGGAAGAAAAATACACTTTGCTCCGTTTCCTGAAGACCTTGTCAAAACACCGATAATCTTAACATGCCCAGAAGATGGTATAGTTCTGGATCCTTTTGCAGGAACAGGTACTACTAACTATGTAGCAGCAATGCTCAAAAGAAAAAGCATAGGTATAGACATATCTGAAAAGTATATTGAGATCGCAAAAGAGAGATGCAGTGGAACATGAAACATACAGTTCATCAAAGCCTCTCGGTATGCACTATTCACATGCTGGCTACTCATGTCGCCAGCATTGTGAATAAATTATGCTTTCAAAATCTCATATTTTGTTCAGCTTTTGAAGAACTATAATATCATTTATGATGCTATCACTAACTATAGAGACTGCCTTAGATTCTACATCTATTGTCTCAGCGTTCTTTTACTGTCAGAATATCTTACACCACTAAAAGATAAGCTATTAACATTTCTGAGAATATATCACTTTTCTTTAACCGATGACTGTCCCAAAACATATATCAGAAAGAAAAGCACTAAATCATTGGTGTGGTATTTTTTTCATTTTGTATCAAATCCAACAAAATTGACTTTAATATGTTTAAATAATTGCAACAAAAGAGAAATAACATCCTGAATTTATCGGTTAAGTATTTACTTTTAGTCTAAATAATAAAGGTATCATGTTAAAAGGACGTTAAAATTTTAACATTATGAAAAGTTTTTGTTGCCATATTACCAAAATCAAGTATACTTTGACTAAACCAAAGGTTCGTGTGAAAAACCACATTAAGGAGGAACCATGGACAAGAATGCTATCCTTTCAACTCTCGACTATACTTTATTAAAGCAAGTAGCAGACATAGCAGCTGTCGATTCACTTTGTGAAAAAGCTCTAAAATACAAAACAGCTAGTGTTTGCATACCACCATGTTATATCAGACATGTAAGAGAAAAATACCCACAGCTTACTATCTGCACAGTTATTGGTTTTCCTAATGGTTACAATACAAAGAGCGTAAAGGTGTTTGAAACACAAGAAGCTATCAAAGATGGTGCAGATGAGATTGACATGGTCATCAACATCACAGATGTCAAGAACAAAGAGTTTGCTAAGATTACAGAAGAGATCTGCGAGATTAAGAAAGCCTGTGGTGATCTTATCTTAAAGGTTATCGTTGAGGCATGTTTCCTAACAGAAGAAGAGAAGATTGAACTTTGCAAGTGCGTAACTGAAGCTAAAGCTGATTATATCAAGACAAGCACAGGCTTTGGTACAAGCGGTGCAAAACTTGAAGATGTTCGCCTCTTTAAAGAACATATTGGTCCTGATGTAAAAATCAAAGCAGCTGGTGGAATCAGATCTCTTGAAGCTATCCAAAGCTTCTTAGATGCAGGTGCATCAAGGATTGGAACAAGCTTAGACCCATCCACCCTTTTTGCAAAGGAGAACTAAGAATGAAGGTTGAACTTGAAAATCTCACGAAAGAGTTTGGTAGCGTAAAAGCTGTTAACAATGTTTCAGTGTCTATCCCAGATGGTAAGCTCATCGGTCTTTTAGGACCATCAGGTTGTGGTAAATCAACACTTTTATACCTTATCTGTGGTCTTGAAAAACCAACAAGTGGAAAAATTCTCTTTGATGGTACAGATGTAACTCTATTAGAAGCTGAAGAGAGAGGTCTTGGTCTTGTATTTCAAAACTATGCACTCTACCCTCACATGACAGTTTTACAAAACATTATGTTCCCACTTGAATGTATGAAGGTTAATAAGGCTGAAGCTAGGGAAAGGGCTATTAAGATGGCTAAACTCACTAGAGTTGATGAATACCTTTCAAGACGTCCAGGACAATTATCTGGCGGTCAACAACAACGTGTTGCAATCGCTCGTGCCATGGTCAAAAATCCTTCCATCTTGCTTCTTGATGAACCACTTTCAAACTTAGATGCAAGACTCAGGATTGAGATGCGTACTGAAATCAGAAGAATTCAGAAAGAAACAGGTGTTACAACTATCTTTGTTACTCACGACCAAGAAGAAGCTATGAGCATCTGCGATGAAGTCATCCTTATGAAACTTGGAGTAGTTCAACAACAATGCCACCCACAAGAGATGTATCTCCATCCAAAAACACAGTTCGTTGCCTCATTCCTTGGTAACCCACCTATCAACCTATTTCCTGCATACTTAAAGAATAATACGCTTGAGATTTATGGACAAAAGTGCTACCCAGTCGAAATTGAAGGGGATAAGGATGTTGTTGTAGGTATCAGAGCAGAATGGTTCACAAATGGTGAAGACTTCAAAGTCAAGGTTGAAGATGTTGAAGTTAAAGGTAGAGATCAAATTGTTTTCTTTACTCTCAACGAGACTCGCTTATGCGCTATCATTGACAACCTCTCAGTAGTAAAACCTGGTGATGAAATTTCCTTAAGCGTTAAGAAAAACATGGTCTACGTGTTTGATAAAGATACAGGAATGCAGATAAATGGAAGAATCTAAAAACATTAAGCCTACATTATATAGTAAACATAGAAAGCTAAGAACCTTCTGGCGAGAAGCTAAATGTTGGATCTATCTCCTACCTGCACTCGCGATAGTGATTGTGTTCTTGGTCTATCCAATGGTCAAGACAGGTAGAATGGCATTCTACACCAAGTATAACTACATTAGAGATATCGGCATGGGCTTCGGTATCAAAGCTTTTAAATATGTACTCACAGATGGCAGATTCCTGCAAGCGCTATCGAATACTTTGATAATCCTCTTAGTAGGACTTCCAATCTCAATGGCACTTGCTATGATCATCGCCCTCTTAATTAACGGCAGAAAAAAGACATACGGCTTTTTCCAAACTATCTTCTTTCTCCCATATGTTACCTCTACCATCGCTATCGGTGTTGTATTTAGCGCCTTAATGCATAGTGAATATGGGTATATCAACTACTTCTTGAACTTCTTTGGAGTCAAGGGACCAAGTTGGCTTGGAGATCCAAAGTTCTCAGTTTGGGCACTTATCATCTTCTACATCTGGTCAGGCTTAGCATTCAAAGTCATCATCTTGTTAGTAGGTCTAAAAAGGATAGATCAGCAACTTTACAAGAGTGCAAAGATGGACGGTGCAAAGAGTTGGAGGATTTTTAGAAAGATAACACTCCCCGCACTCACACCAACCTTTTGGATGCTCTGTATCGTCTCTGTTATCTACGTATTTAAGATTTACAACGAAGTAGTCGCACTCTTTGGAGGCTCTGGACCGGCAGAAAGAGCTATCACACTCACATACTACGTTTATGACATGTTCTACATGAGAAACCAAGTAAACTATGCAGCCGCTGCTGCTGTGTTACAGTTCATCATGATTCTAACAGTAACTATCATTCAAAAGGTCGTTACTAAGAAGCTCACATACTATTAAAAGGAGGATTTATGCAATCATTAGCTAAAAAGAAAAAGATCTTAGATTTAATCGCTATCATCCTACTCATAATAGGTTCATTTGTGATGCTATTTCCTTTCACTTGGATGTTCTTTACCGCTTTTAAGGATACTCCTGAATCTGTACAAGCACCTCCAACTTGGTTTCCACACAATGGCTGGCACCCAGAAAACTTCAAAAAAGTGTTTGAGATGGCTCCATTTGCGCGCTACTTTTTAAACACTACTATCGTCAGTGTGCTCCATGCTATCTTAACACTGTTGATAAGTATCTTTGCAGCCTATGCGCTCTCACTCTTAAAGTTTCATGGTAGCAGTGCTGTCTTGATGTTCTTTATCGCGACCATGATGATACCAGGCGAGATTTTGATCATTCAAAACTATGTAACTGTTGCAAAACTCGGATGGATGGATACATATGCAGGTATTATCATCCCTTCCCTTGCAAGTGGTATGTACATTTACATGTTAAGAGAGACTTTCATGCAAGTACCAATCGCTATTCATAAAGCTGCAAAGATGGATGGATGTTCCGACTGGAGATATCTATGGAGAGTATTAGTACCAACAAGTACTTCAACTCTTTCAACAATCGGTCTTTTATCCTTCATAGGACAGTGGAACAGTTACCTCTGGCCGTTGATGGTGACAAACCATGAAGAGATGAGAGTCTTAACTCTCGGTCTCATCCGCTTTAATGCTGGAGCTTCCACTAGAGTCAATCTCCAGATGGCAGCTTCCCTACTCGTTGTCCTCCCGATCATCATCCTCTTCTTAATCTTTAGAAAGAAAATCATCGAAGGTGTCGCAAGTGGCGGCATTAAGGGTTAATCAAATATAAAACTAGCAAACATAGATCAAAATAGGAGAATATTTATGAAAAAGCTACTCACTTTGTTAGCTGTTGCACTTTTTGCAGTCAGCTTCGCCTTCGCTGGAGGTGCTAATGAAAAGGCATCTTCCGATTCTACCTCAAACGTTGTTACAACAATCTCAAAGCCTCTCACTATTGAGTTCTGGCACAGCTTTTCAGGCGATGTTCAACTCCCAGTTGTTGAAAGCTTAGTTAAAGAATTCAACGACACAGTTGGAAAAGAGAAAGGTATCACTGTAGTTCCAGTTGCTCAAGGTTCTGGTCCACAGCTCTATGCAAAAGTCATCGGCGCTATCAAGTCTGGTTCTGTTCCTGCAGTTGCAATGACCAAGGTTATCTACGACGAGGATTATGTAGCAAACGATGCTGCTATCGACCTCTCTGCTTACATCAACAAAAAAGAAATTGGTATGACAGACTTCAATGACTTCTTCCCTGCATTCAGAGAAGAGAGCCAAAACTATTCAAAGCCAGGTATCTACTCTCTCCCATTTGCTAAGAACGTAGACGTTGTTTACTATAATGAAGACTTCTTTAAGACAAACGGTCTCGAAGTTCCAAAGACATGGGATGAGCTCGAAGTCGTAGCTCAAAAGATCTATGATTTAACAGGCAGAGCTGCATTTGGTTATGATAACCTCTCATACCTCTTCCAAAACCTCTGTCTCCAATATGGTGGTGAGTATACAAACAACAAAGGTGATCTCCTATTCTTAAACAGCGATGCATGGTACAAGGGCGTTTCCAACTATGCAGATAAAGTTTGGAAAGGTATTTGGAGAACAGCAGGGGAAGATATGTTCTTCTCAGGTCCTTTTGCAAGAGAGACTATCATGATGTATGTTGGCGGTACTGTTGAAAGCACATATATAAACATGAAGAACCCTAAGTTCAAGTGGTCTGCTGCTCCACTTCCTCAAGCTGATCTTAATAACCCACACGCTCTTTCTTACGACCACGTAATCTGTGCACTCGGTCTTGATGGCTACACAGAAGAAACATATGCCGCTTGGGAATTCATTAAGTTCATGACATCTTCTGAAGCTTCCTTAAAGATCACAATGGGTACTGCATATATGACAACAAGAGACAGTGTACTTGCTAACCCAGAGTATCAAACATTTATCGCAAACGGTGGTAACGATGCACTCAAAGCTGCAACTTCTCAAAAAGACTACCTCTTCTATGAACCAGCTTTCACAACAGATACTTACTCTACTTCTACACTCAGTACTCAAGTTACAACAATGATGAAGAGTATCCTTGAAAACCACACAGATCCAAAGGTTGCAATGGATAATCTAGTTAAAGCTCTCAAATAGTTTTTAAAGGAGAATAAGAGAGGGAGCTAACACTTCCTCTTTTTAAAACAAGAATGGTAGTAGTAATATCTGTCGATGCCCTCATAAGTGAGGATCTAGAATATTGGAATAATTATCCAGCGTTCAGTAATATCATTTCAAAATCGTTCATCGCAAAAGATGTTATCTGTTGCTACCCAACCCTTACCTACCCATGCCACGCTACTATCCTCACTGGAATGAGTCCAAGTGTGCATAAGATAATCCACAACGAAGAGTTTAAAGCTAAAAAAAAGATGCGCTGGCTTGGAAAAGCTGAAGACATCAAATGCAAAACTATTCTTGATATCGCTAAAGAAAACAATTTAAAAACCGCAGCTATCTCATGGCCCGTCACAGGAGGTGGAGATATTGACTATCTTGTTGGCGAGATTTGGCCACCAATCAAACAAAATATAAAAAAAGAATATAAAAAGGTTAACTCAAAGCTAGGAAATAAAGTCTTTTTAGATAATTTATGGCCAGAATGCACCTTCATGAATAAAGATATCGACAAGCTTTCAATGGATTGTGCTCTTGATATCATCGATAACTATAGACCTGACATACTCTTGCTCCACTTAGCTGAGCTTGACTGTTCACGCCATAATAATGGAGTTAAGACAGAATTGCACTGTGTAGCACTAAATCATATAATGGATTCTATTTTAAAGCTTTGGAACCATGTTGAAAAAGATAGGACAAAACCAAACTATTTAGTCATCCTTGGCGACCATGGTCAAAAGGATACAACAACTTCTTTCTCGCTTTTACAAGTGTTAAAGGATAAAGGATACTGCACATTCAACAAAGATGGGACACTAAATGATTATAAGATCTATGCTCATTCAACAGCGCTCTCTGCCTTTATATACACAAATGATATAGCTCCCCATAAAGCTTATGAGGCGATAAAAGAGATACAGGAAGATTATCCTGGTACCATAAAAGAGATATTTACTAAAGCACAATGCAAAGAAAGATACAACCTTGATGGTGATTTTTCCTTCATGCTAGAAGCTGAAGATAATATATACATAGAAAAAGAGGCATCCTACCCTATCTTAAAGAAAATAATGCCAAACTCATTTATGGCAGCCTCTCATGGCCATATGCCAGAAAGTGGCCTCAAACCCCCTTTCTTGGTCTATGGTCCTCACATTGGTAATAAAACGATATATAACGCAAAACTCCTTGATGAAGCACCTACTATCTTAAAGCTGTTTGGCTTAAAGATGGAGTGTGAAGGCGAGGCACTTGATATATGGACAACATAAGGAGAATTAAAAAAATGAACAAGAACAAAGTTGTTGTGATCTCCGTTGATGCGATGATCACAAGTGATATAGAGATATTAAAAGAGTTTGAAGAAGCTAAACCATTCTTTGATGATTTTGCTCAGGGAGAGAAAATGCTCAGCGTCTACCCTTCCCTCACATACCCTTGTCATGTATCTATCTTAACAGGATGTTATCCTAATAAGCACGGTATCATCAACAACGACCTTTTTGATCCAAATGATAAAGCGCCAAATTGGCACTGGTATGATAGAGAGCATAAAGTAAGATCGATGCTCGATATAGCAAAGGAAAATGGCCTAACAACTGCATGTATCGGTTGGCCAAGCACAAGCGGTGCTAATGTTGATTACCTCATCACTAAGATTTGGACACCTGAAGCTGAAGACGAAGATAGAGTGAATTCTGTCTCTGTTAAAGATATCTACCACAAATATAAATACCTAATAGAAGGTCATGTGATGACAAATCTTGACAAGTTTTCAGCACTCTGTACCTCCGAGATAATCGAACGTTATAAACCTGACTTAACTATTGGCTATTTAGCAAATATCGATAGCCAAAGACATAAAAAAGGCGTATCTAGTGAGCTACATAAAGAAGCCCTTCATGATATCGCTAAACACCTTGGTCAAATTGCTGATGCTACTAAAAAAGCAGGAATCTTTGATGACACAACTTTCATCCTTGTTTCAGACCATGGACAGATTGATGTAGACCATGTGTTTAATATCAACGTAGAGCTTAAAAAGCGTGGTTATATCTGGAGGAATAAAGCAGGCCTCATCGAGTGGAAGGTAATCTCTCATAGCACCGCATTTGGTGGTGAAATCTATACAAAAGATGTAGAGCTTGACGAAGTAGCTAAAGTACTTGAAGAGATAAGACGTGAATACCCTGAAGAGATGGAGAGAGTGTTAAACAGCTACGAGATGGAGAAAATCTATCATCTTTCAGGTCCATTCAATTTCATCGTTGAGAACCAAACAGGTGTTGCGATGGGTAGAGCGATTGAAGGAGGTATTATCTCACGCCCAGGCATGGATGATTATAAGAGTGCTAATGCAACCCATGGCCATGCACCTGAAAAAGGAGTGAAAGCAACTTTTATAATCAGCGGAAAGATGGCAAAGAGAGGTGCAAGAGTCAAAGAAGCATCCATTATAGATGAAGCACCAACAATCTTAAGTATATTTGGACTTGAGATGAAAGATATTGACGGCAAAGCACTAAAAGAATTGATCAAAGGAGAAAACTAAGTATGGCAAAAGAAAAAGTAATAGTAATAAGTATTGATGCTATGTTCAATTCAGACTTAGCAGTTATGAAAGATAAAAAGAACATCGGCTCTCTTTTACAAAATAGCGCAAGGGCTGATTATATTCACTGTGTATACCCAACCTACACCTATCCTTGCCATGCATCCATCATGACAGGATGCTACCCAAACAAGCATGGCATCTGTCACAACGAACTCTTTCAAGTTAATGCTAAGAGCCACGATTGGTATTGGTGGAGAAAGAATATCAGAGTTAAGACTATGGTAGACGTAGCTAGAGAAAATGGGCTCACCACTTCTACCGTCTGTTGGCCTGTAATGTGTGGCAATGATGCCTCAGATTTCACGATTGGCGAAATCTGGGCAGAGAATAGCGATGCAGACCCAACACCACGCTTTGATGCAGCAAACACACCATCTGTTAAGCATATATTTGAAAAGCATAAAAGTGAGCTTGCATTTATGAAGACCCCTGAATTTGATATCTTTGCCACAAACTGTGCTATCGATATCATTAAAGAGTTCTCACCAGATTTGATGTTCGTACATCTTTCCTATGTTGACCATCAACGCCATAAATGTGGAAAAGAAACTGAAAAAATATTACATGCTATTGACTTTGTAGATGATCAGATCGGAAAGATCATCGAAGCTACTAAAGAAACTGGTACTTTTGAGCAAACTACATTCGTTATCCTTGGCGACCATGGTCATATGTCTGTAAAAGCAGTCTTCCAACTAAACCAGATTCTTGCTCAAAAAGGTTATATAGAACACGATGGTGAGACTGTAAAGGACTGGAAGATCATGGCACACCCTTCTTCATTCTCATCTGAGATCTACACACAGAATATCAGCTTAGATGAAGCTAAAAAAGCACTTGAAGAGATTCAGGCTGAATACCCTGAATATATTGAACGTGTTATGACTAAATTTGAAGTCAATGAGCTTTATAACCTCTCAGGTCCATTTGAATTTGTTATCGAAGGATGTAATAACATCATCTTTGCTCCAGCCTTAACAGGCGCTCTTATCAAGAAACCTGAAGACGGCGATTATAAGACAAATATCTCAACTCACGGCTTTGCACCAGAAAAAGGTGATAACCCACCATTTGTTATCTGTGGAAAGAAAGCAATTAAAGGCGCTGAAGTAAGAGAAGCCAGACTGGTAGATGAAGCTCCAACTATCCTTTCTCTATTCAACATCAAGATGGATGGAATTGATGGTAAAGTGATCGAAGGACTTATCAAGTGAGGATTCTTTTAACAAACGATGATGGAATCGATGCTCCAGGCTTGCGAAAGCTGGAACAAGCGCTCATAAAAAGTGGTCACGAAGTCTTTGTTGTTGCACCAAGCGGAGAACGCAGCATGAACTCTCATGCAATGCGCTTTCCCTCTCTTGATGCAGTTGCAAAACGAGATGATAGCCACTTTGCAATTGATGGGATGCCAGCAGATACTGTTTACCTAGCTTTTACAATCCCGCTTATCCCAACTCCTGATATCGTGATTTCAGGGACAAATAAAGGATATAATCTTTCAGCTGATGTAATATTTAGTGGCACTTATAATGCAGCTCTAGAAGGTGCGATATATGGCGCTAAAGCAATCGCGATAGCTGCAGAAAATAGCACTGAGATCGAGAAAACTTATCAAAAGGCAGCATCGTTTATCACAACCAATTTAGATAGGTTCTACCCTATCCTAAACCCTAGTTTTGTACTAAATATCAATGTACCTGAAAATGCTACAGAAAAATGGGAAACCGCTACATTAGGTCCTATCAAGCACAAAGAGAAAAATCATTTGATAGACAAAGAGCATGCTGCGTTCTTTGCTTCTAACACTCGTACAGATTTTTCTGTAGTCAACGATGGTATTATCGCACTTACAGCAGTAAATGTTCGACCCGAATTAAATGCAGATGCAATGCTCAAGCTAAGTAAAGATTAATTCCTTTTGACTCGAACAAGGCTTGCCACTCTGCTGTCAAGCCTTCTTTGTCTATTACAACGCTATCGATAACATCAAGTTCTGCAAAATAAGCTGTCTCGATCTTACCAAGCTTACTTGAGTCAATTACAAGAATATGCTCAATTGAAGATTCTAACATAGCACGCTTTAGAGGCACTTCATACTCTTCCACACAGGTAATACCATATTTTGGGTCAATCCCTGCTGCAGAGATAAAAGCTTTAGAGAATCTGAAACTCTTGATATAGGAAACACCGCTATCGGATGTAAAAAGTTCTGTATTTGGTTTATATAATCCCCCTGCAACCATAAGCTCGATATTAGGTCTATTCTTAAGCTGCAAAAGATTATTGAGGTTATTGCACATTACCTTTAGCGGCATATCAAAAGGGATATTTTTTGCAATTTGCTCAGTAGTAGTACCAGTGTCAAGGATGATACTGTCCCCCGGCTTAATAAGAGAGGATGCAAACTTGCCGATTTTATTCTTCTCAACAGTGTTAACACCTACTTCAAAGACTAGATCATAACTTGGAAGAGAAAATGTTTCTGCGCTTCTTTCTGCGTTGATTATAGCAACCCCTTTTACAACTTTCAGATACCCAGCTTTCTCTAAAAGATCCAAATCTCTTCTGATAGTCATATCTGAAACTGTAAAAATAGTTGCAAGGTCTGGAATAGGAGCGTACTTTTGTATGCTCACATACTCTATCATCTTTGCAAGTCTTTCTTTTTTATCTGCCATATTACTTTATACTTTTCCCTTGTTGTTTATTTTAACATATGTTAGTCAAAACGAAAGCGTTAATTTTCTCACAGCATGAAAAGTTTTTGTTACTTTTCCTCCAAATACCCTATATACTGTAGTTATGAAAATTCTACTTACTAATGATGATGGTTATAACGCACCAGGAATTAACACACTTCGCGACACACTATATCGCGCGGGGCATGAAATATGGATCTGCGCGCCTTCTATAGCTCGTAGCACTACAAGTCAATCCATGACCTTCCATGATAAGATCTACCTCAAAGGTTACACAGAACGTGAATTCTCGTGTTCTGGCTACCCTGCTGACTGTATCATCTACGGCATCAACAGTTCCCTTCTTCCAAAAGATTTTGATGTTGTTATCTCAGGTATCAACCGCGGTTATAACAGTGGTTCAGATATCCATTATTCAGGCACATGTGGAGCTGCTAAAGAATCCGCTTTAATGGGCTACAAAGCAATCGCAATCAGTGCAGAGAAAACTTCTAGGCACCCAGATCCTCCTTATGAAAAAGCAGCTAACTTTCTCTGCAATCACTTAGATAAGCTCGTAGGCCAATGTCCAAGTGATAACTATATCAACATCAATGTACCATATAGTGGCTCTGTTGATGATTACTCAATTGCTACTGCTGACTGTATTCGAGTTTATCAACGCATCGTCAACACAACAGAGGAAGATGGTCAACTATTATGTCACATCAAAGACAATGGTATGGTAGAAAGAAATAAGAGAGAACAAAGCGATGTTGCTCTTACTGAAAAAGGAATCATCACAGTATGTTGCATACAAATTGCACCTTGCTGTAGCACAATAGAACTATAAAAGAAGAGATATTAAAAATGGCACAAGTATATGATCCATGGCAAAAAGTCAAAACAATTGGTGGTTATGACGCAGATTTAGTAATATCTG
>CAKQJZ010000054.1 GCA_934247875.1 uncultured Spirochaetales bacterium | reverse complement strand
ACCGCAAGACATCTATTTTGCATATTTATTCATTGCATTAGGGCGCTAACAGACTTTTGCAATTTCCTCTTGACTATATCTTTTTTTGAGCATCTGATTATTTATAAGACTAATTATTGACCAGGAAATGAAATAAAAATTTAAAGTATTTTTAATAAAAAAGGGTGCTGCAAGCGCAATACTCACAACACCCAACCTTCCGTTATATATATTCTAAGCGTATAGGGAATCAATATCTTCCTTATATTTCTCGCTTATTACTTTTCGCTTTACTTCTCCTTTAGCAGATAGCTCTATGCCGTTTTGAAAACTCTCAGAGAGTATTCTGAAGCGAGAAATCTGCTCATAAGCCTTAAAGCCATTAGCTTTAGATATCAATGATGTAATAACGCTATTAATAAGCTTATTAACCTCTTCCATCTCTTCCAGGTCCTCTCTGTTTATGTATGGAATAGCTTCGCTTTTCAGATATCTTTCGACATTCTTCTTATCAAGAGTTATCAAGACACCTAAGCTTTTCCTATCTTGGCCAACAACAACGCAGTTCTCTATATACTCAGAACTCCTGAGAGCCTGCTCAATTGGAATAGGCTCAATATTCTCACCGCCAGAGAGAACAATCGTATCTTTAGCTCTTCCGACTAAGATGAAGTCTCCCTCGCGTGAGATAACAGCCAAGTCACCAGTGTGGATAAAGCCATCTTTATCTATCATTGCGCCAGTTCTCTCACTATCTTTATAGTAGCCAGCCATTACCTGAGGACCTCTGACTAAGAGCTCGCCCTTCTCACCTTGCTTAAGTTCTTTTCCAGTTTCAGTGCTTACAACTTTGATCTCTGTTCTTTCATCAAGAGGATGGATAAAGCGCTTCTTAGGATTGTAGTAATCAGACAGCCCTATTACTGGAGAAGTCTCTGTCATTCCATAACCATCCATCAGCTTGATTCCAATAGCGCGGAAGAACTCATCGACATCGCGGCTCATGCTGCCGCCACCAGATATTCCCGCTTTGAAGTTAGTTCCAAGCTTCTTCTTGATTTCTGAGAATACAAACTTAGAAGCAAAAGCATTGAATGGCTTATATATAAGATATGGAAAGAAAGCCAGCACTCTTTCCAATGTTCTATTGCCACCCTTGATATGGCTAGTTGCGCCAATTACCTTCAAGCGATAGTCAGAGTAGCGAATGCTTGTTTTTAAGAAGAAGTTGAATAGCTTTCTCTTAGCACTTGGCATATTCTTCAGATTCTGATAAACACCAGCTTTTACTGTTTCCCAGATTCTTGGAACACTTCCAAGATAGTGCGGATTGATACGCGCTAAATCTGTAAGCATTATCTTTCCAATTGGCTTTGAGTAAGCAACAGTATCTGTTTCAAATAGAATAAGATACTGAAGAATGCGCTCAAAAGAGTGCCAGACAGGCAAAACAGAAAGCCAAGTCTCACCCTTTTTAAAAGGTGCACACTTATCTAAGCACTCTGTCTGATACAAGAAGTTCCTGTGTGTTGTCATAACACCCTTAGGCATTCCTGTAGTTCCGCTTGTGAATATTATAGTTGCAATGTCATTTTCTCCGCCAAGTGCAATCTGGTGGATAATATCATCCCTGACTTCTTTCTTTTCTAGAAGCATATGACCATGATTCAATAAGTCGCTGTATGAAAGCACAGACTCATCATCAACGTCTTTTTCATCAATTATGATTACTTTCTTCTTGCCTTTGAGTTCGCTTTTGATTGAGTTGTATTTATTCAGAAGCTCTCTATTCTCAACGATGATTATCTCAGCTTCTGTAACAGTGAGCATATGAAGCAGCTCATATCCCATTGCATCTCTGCCTCTTGGCACATCTGCTGCTCCAAGAGAGAGAATAGCCAAATCAAGTGTAAGCCACTCAGGTCTGTTATCTGAAAAGAGTGCTACTTTGTCGCCTCTTCTGAGCCCAAGCTCTTTAAGAGACGCAGCAAGAGCTCTTACACGCTCCTGAAGCTGTATATAAGTTACTGGTATGAATACGCCTTTCTCATTCTTTCCAAGCTGTGCAATCTCTAGAGGAGATGCTTCAACTCTTTCATCAAACATTTGCACTATCGTTCTGTACATATTTATTTATTATTACACTTTTACATATTTTGTAAAGTTGTAATAATAGAAAATTGGCAATTTATCGTTGCATACAACACTTTTGCATGAAAAATGAATAAAAATACTAATTTTGCAAAAATTTTACTTTTGCTAATATTCATCAAATAATCGATTACTTTCTAATGATTTGCTAATTACAAAACTCAAAAATTACTAAAATAGTAATAATTCCTTATATTTCTGTTTAGCTCAAAAATCATGCTCATCTTTTCATTTTGCCTAAAAAGTCTATAAAATCGAACACGCTAGGGAGTATATGGCCATGAATGAGTATACAAGTCATGTTTATGAACATGTTTTAAAAACAGATCCAGATCAGAGAGAGTTCCAGCAAGCAGTAAAGAACTTTTTATCTTCAATCGACAAAGTAATCGATGAATTTCCTGAAGTTTCCTACCACAAGGTACTGGAGAGAATGGTTGAGCCAGAGAGAGCAATCACATTCCGCGTTCCTTGGATGGATGACAACGGAAGACTTCAGATCAACAGAGGCTTCAGAGTTCAGATGTCATCTGCGCTTGGTCCATATAAAGGTGGACTCAGACTACACCCTTCTGTAAACTTATCAATCATGAAGTTCCTTGCTTTTGAGCAGGTATTCAAGAACTGCCTTACTGGCCTTCCTATGGGTGGCGGCAAAGGCGGCTCAGACTTCGATCCAAAGGGCAAGAGCGAAGGCGAAGTAATGCGCTTCTGCCAGTCATTCATTACAGAACTATATAGACACATCGGCAAAGATACAGATGTTCCAGCTGGAGACATCGGTGTTGGAGCAAGAGAAGTTGGCTACATGTTTGGCCAGTATAAGAGAATCACAAATGAGTTTACTGGCATACTGACAGGTAAGGGTCTAGACTTCGGTGGTTCCTTAATCAGACCAGAGGCTACAGGCTATGGCTTAGTATATTTATCAGATGCAATCCTTTCTGATAGAAAGATGTCACTTGAAGGTGCAACTTGCCTAGTTTCAGGTTCTGGAAACGTTGCACAGTACACAGTTGAGAAACTCAACCAGCTTGGTGCTAAGGTTGTTACACTCTCTGATTCTTCAGGCATGATCTATGATGAGGCTGGAATAGATAGCGAGAAGCTTCGCTACGTAAAGACACTCAAGAATGCTAAGCGTGGCAGAATCAAAGAGTATGCTGAGAAGTATAAAGGCGTTACATATATCGCAAGAGAAGAAGGCACTCCTAATCCAATCTGGGATTTGAAGGCTGACTATGCATTCCCTTGTGCAACTCAGAATGAGATTCTCAAAGCAGATGCAGAGAACCTCGTAAAGAATGGCATCAAGCTAGTTGGAGAGGGTGCTAACATGCCTTGCTCAACAGAAGCTGAATCAATTCTCGTTGGCTCTGGCGTACTTGTAGCACCAGCTAAGGCAGCTAATGCAGGTGGAGTTGCAGTATCTGGCTTAGAGATGTCACAGAACAGCATGCGCTTGCAGTGGACTCGTGAAGAAGTTGACCAGCGCCTGCAGTCTATCATGAAGAATATTTATAAGAATATCTCAGAAGCAGCAGAGAACTATTCAGATAAAAACAACTTCATTGATGGCGCTAACATTGCATCATTTATTAAAGTATCGAGAGCTATGATTGCTCAGGGATACGTATAATATATTGATTTTTAGGATTCCATACTGGGGCACACTCTCTTAAGAATGTGCTCCTTTTTTTTCTTTGCTACTTGAAATATGATCTCTTTCAAATGAAAATTAGACAGATTGATTCAAGGAGATATTTGTAAATGACTAAGCAAGGCTTTGACAGCTCTCGTTACGTAGAAGAGCAGACTCGTTATATTCTCGAAAGAGTTAAGGAGAGCGAAGGTCGCTTATATATAGAGTGTGGCGGTAAGCTGCTTTATGACTTTCATGCATCCCGCGTACTCCCAGGCTTCGATGCCAATAATAAGATGAAGGTCTTTCAGTCACTGAAAGATCACCTCGATATAATAATATGCATATACGCAGGAGACATTGAGAAAAGAAAGATCAGATCTGACTTTGGAATCAGCTATGACGCTGATGTTCTTAAGATGATTGAAGACTTCAGCCGCTATGGGATCAAATGCGACAAAGTAGTAATCACACGCTATAGAAACCAGACAAGTGCAACAATATTCAAAGAGAAACTCGAGAGACGCGGCATCAAAGTCTATACTCATACTGCTACTCCAGGCTATCCATCAGATATCGACGTAGTAGTATCTGATAAGGGATATGGCTCCAATCCATATATCCCAGTTGACGCACCTGTTGTAGTAGTAACAGCGCCAGGCCCTGGAAGCGGAAAGCTCGCAACATGCTTAAACCAGATGTATCACGAAGCTAAGACAGGTGCTAAGCCAGGCTACTCAAAGCTTGAGACATTCCCTATCTGGAACTTACCGCTTAATCACCCAGTAAATATTGCTTATGAAGCTGCTACAGTAGATATTGGCGATGTCAACCTCATCGACCACTTCCACTTAGAAAGCTATGGCACTATTGCAGTCAATTACAACAGAGACCTAGAAGCATTCCCTCTTCTCGAGAAGATCCTTGAGAAGATTACAGGAGAGAAGTGCCAATATAAGTCACCAACAGATATGGGCGTCAACAGATGCGGATTCGGAATCACAGATGATGAGGTATGCCAGGAAGCTGGAAGACAGGAAGTAATCAGACGCTACTTCAAGACACATGTTGACTACTCATCAGGACTTGCTGATGATGATACACTTCAGAGAATGAATGCGCTTATGGATAAAGCCGGAGTCAAGCCTGAAGATAGACATGTTGTTATACCTGCTCGTGAAGCGCTTGAAAAAGCAATAAGAGACGGCAAAGGCAAAGATGGAACAGCATGCGCAGCTGCTATAGAGCTTGAAGATGGAACAATCATCACAGCTCATAACTCAAACTTCATGCACGCATGTTCTGCTTTGATTCTCAATGCACTCAAAGCACTGACAAAGATTCCAAAAGAACAGGATCTGATCAACTCAAGAATAGTTGAGAGCATAACAGAGATGAAGCGTGATATCCTCTCAGGAAAGGGCATAAGCCTGAACTTGGATGAGACGCTGATTGCACTTGCTATGAGCGCAGCTGAAGATGATAAGGCTAAAGCTGCTATGGAAGCACTTCCTAAACTTAAAGGTGCAGAGGTACACCTTACACATATACCGTCACCAGGAGACAGCACTGGACTGAGAAAACTCGGCATTCAGTTCACATCAGAGCCTGTATATCCTGCAAAGAACGTATAAAAACAAAGGGGATTATTATGAACGAGAGAGACTCACTCAGCTCAAGACTCGGCTTCATTCTGCTATCAGCAGGATGTGCAATAGGACTAGGCAATGTATGGCGCTTCCCATTCATAACAGGAGAAAACGGAGGAGCTGCATTTGTTCTTCTATACTTAGTATTCCTTGTTCTGATAGGACTTCCAGTAATGACTATGGAGTTCGCTATCGGGCGCGGAGGCAGAAACAACATAGTCGGCTCCTACGCTAACCTATCAAATAAGAACAAGAAGTGGACAAGTATTGGAGTAGTATCATACCTAGGCAACTACCTCTTATTGATGTTCTACACAACAATCACTGGCTGGCTATTCTATTACACGCTCTCATCTGCTCGTGGAGTATTCCAGACTGGTATAAACATCCCAGAATACTTTTCACTTCTTATGGCAAACCCAATGCTCCAGATAGCATTCATGGCAGTAGTGCTAGCTATAACAGCACTTATAATACTTGGCGGAGTTGCTAAGAGCGTTGAGAAGATCACTAAAGTGATGATGTGCATTCTATTTGTGCTGATGGTATCGCTTGCAATATATTCATGCACACTCGACGGAGCTGAAAAAGGCCTCTCATTCTATTTGAAACCAGACTTTTCAAAGATGGTCGATAAAGGAATATTCTCTGTAATATATGATGCTATGGGACAGGCATTCTTCACACTGTCTCTAGGTATCGGCTCAATGACGATCTTCGGCTCATATATCGACAAAAAGCGCACACTGCCTGGAGAGAGCGTCAGAATCATACTGCTCGACACAGCTGTAGCACTGCTTTCTGGCCTTATCATTTTCCCTGCATGCTTTGCATATAACACAGAGCCATCAGCAGGACCAGCTCTGCTCTTTTTATCACTTCCAGAAGTATTCTCAAAGATGGCTGGAGGCAGATTCTGGGTAACAATCTTCTTCTTAGCAATGTTCTTCGCAGCGCTATCTACGCTTATCGCAGTCTTTGAGAATATCGTATCTTACTGGATTGATAGAAAAGGAATGACAAGAAGAAAAGCAGTAATCCTCAATTTCTGCTTATTGTTCGTGCTCTCTCTTCCATGTATCCTTGGCTACAATGTGCTTTCGTCAATTACACCACTAGGAAGCGGAAGCACAATCCTTGATGGAGAAGATTTCTTAGTATCTAACCTTATTCTCCCACTAGGATCACTGATGATGGTAATCTTCTGCACATCAAAGCATGGCTGGGGCTGGAACAACTTCTTGAAAGAAGCAGATGAAGGAGAAGGACTCAAATTCCCTAAGTGGCTCAGAGTTTATTCTTCATACATTCTTCCAGTAATAATACTCTTAGTATTCTTTATTGGACTCATTCAGAAGTTTCTATAGTTCACGAATCTGAGTTTTTTAGGTATATTCAAAGTATCATGAATATCAGAGCAATTGCCGATAAAGTCGGCCTGGACTATGAGAACATCATTGAGGATTTCTGCGGAGATGTAAAAGCACTCAGCGAAAAGCTCTCAAGCTTTACAGAGACAATCACACTTGAAGATCTGAAAGCTTCGATTGAGAAGAAAGATTACGAAGGGGCAAGAAAAGCAGCCAAAGCAATCAGAAAAGGTGCTGAAAAAGTAGGACTTAAAGACCTAGTAAAAGCAGCACAGTACGCAGAAGAAGCCAAAGACGAAAAGCTTCATTCAGCAGTAGCTTCTCTTATAGAGAAATATGAAGAAATCAAGAAAGTACTTGATGAGAACAAATAAGACTAAAGTGGCTGGCGTAGGAGACCAGCCATTTTAGTTAAAGAGCAAAAGCTGCCATATACAAAGGAAGAGTGATCACTCTATCTTCACCTACTCCAATATTTCCATCTGCAAACTTATAAGCATAAGGAATATCTACGCGTGACTTCATTAAAGCAGAAAGAGACGTGCTACGATTGTTGCCGCTCTTTACCTCTATAGGGACAACATTCCCATCTTTTTCGATGATCACATCAATCTCACGCCTTGTTGTCTCATTCTTGTAGAAGTACAAGCTATAGCCTTTCTTATATAGCACATCAGCAATAGCACATTCATAAATGCCACCTTTAGAGTTTCCGACTAATGTGTTTTCAACTATCAGCTGTTTCATCGAAAAGTCCTTCATAGCCATCAACAAAGACAAATCAGTTGTATATGCACGGAAGAAATCATCTCGTTTATAATCATCAAGGTCGAATTTGATATCACTAACAAGATTGCTCAAGTGGACAATATCAGCCCTAAGAAGCCATTCAATGCTTGAAAAGTATTTCTGAGCTTTACCACCACGTTCAACTTCCTTATATTGGAACTTCCTATTCTCTTTATCCAAAAGCTGATGAGCAAGCGACAGATAACATTTCTCAGCCTTAGCTGATGCATAGTGCGCAATATCATAAAGATAGCCTTGCAAAAGATTCCTTTGGACAGTATCAACAACTCTGAAATCTATTGTATCAACATACCTTTGAACTGCTTCTGGCATGCCACCAATAGCAATGTATTCTCTGAAATAATGCATCATCTGCTCATTGATAGAGTTAGGAATAACACTCTTTGAATGAAGATAATTGAGAAGGCTTTTGATCATATCATCACTGATACCTATTCCCCAAAGGAACTCCTCAAAATCAAGACCATACATTTTTAGATAATCAACATAGCCAACTGGATAAGAAGCTGCACGCTTGTAATCAATGCCCAAGAGAGAGCCAGATGCTATCACATCATACTTATTGTCTATCGCCCAGAACTTGAGAGAAGTAATCGCTTCTTCACATTCCTGTATCTCATCTAAGAAAATCAGTGACTTTCCTGGGATGATCTTCTTTTCAGGAAACCTGAAACGCAAAGCCATAACCATCTTGTCTACAGTAAGATCACCTGAGAAGATTTCAGAAGCAGAAGGCATCTCTTTGAAATTAATCTCAACTAGCTCCTCATAGTTATCAGCTCCAAACCTCTCAACAACATATGTCTTACCAATCTGCCTCGCACCTTGAACTATAAGACACTTTCTATCCTTAGTCTTAACCCAATTTTCAATATAACTGATAGCTTTTCGTCTTAGCACAATGCACCTCAAACTAATGAATCATATAAATAATCTCATGTAATCAACATTTTGTAATGCTAAAAAGTACTACTCATCAACATTTTGTAAAGAAATATCACTAAAAACAAGTACACCACTCAAATTTAGCAACCCCCTAGAACCAACTTCTAAACCAAGTGCAACGACTATTCTGTAGTTATTCTCATCTTCTACACTTACCCAAAAAGGAGACACCCCATGAAAAAAAACTACAATTCTCATTCTATGCACACTACTAGCATTCTTATTCATTTCTTGTGCACCAGATTCCACACCTACTCCTGCAACCCCTACTCCCCCCCCCCACAGGGCAAGTAGAAATGACAGAACATGAAAAAGCGCAAGCATTTCTGAAAGCCTTTATCGCGGGTCAATCAATAGATGATACGTTCTATAATTTTTATGATTCAGAAGAATCTAAAACCATAGATTTTGATTCTTCTTCTGTTACAGCAAGAGAATTAAAAACAGAGTCTTTTAAAGATGTACTCTTCAATATATTTGGATATGAACTAACAACAGATATTGATAATGCAAATGTTGTCTCAGGCATCATGAAATATAAATTTATTTCCAATGATGAACCATCATCATTTGTCCTCGAGAATGTTAAAGTTTCTGTAGATATTAAATTTAAAGATTCAGAAGTAACAAAAAAAGAATACATCATAAATGCAAATATAGAGAGAACTCCAACAGCTTCTCAGATGATTATTAAAATGACCTATGACGTAGAAGGAAAAAGATACGATATCGAAGCAACCCAAGATATGACTAATGGGAAGTATCTATCTGCGAAACTGAATGGGAAAGATATTAACGTACAAATAATTAATGGATTCTTCTAAGCACGTTACGAGGATATCCCATTTCGAGATATCCTCATTTTTTAAAAGACCAAACTAAATACATCAGATGCAAAATCTGAATTAATAACAAAAGGAGAAAACTACTATGAAGAAGTACCTAATCATTTTAATTTGTGCACTTCTTGCTTTCTCATTCATTTCTTGTGAGAAAGATAAATCAGAAGAGATGCTCGATACTTTCGAAGCATTTGTAAAAGCTATACCAGAGACGAATACAACGAAAGGTGTTTTTGAAAATTATATAGTTAAAGAATTACCATCTGATGCTGTAGATGAAAAACATGAATATACTGTTGATTTAACAAAAGATAATGGAGCCAATCTAGATAAAAATGATTTAGAAACCCTAATCAAGGGAGCATTAGCAACAGAACATGATGTAGTAGTAACTAAATGGGAACTAACAACAGGAGAATTAAAAGGAAGGATTGAAGGAAAAGACCTAAAGAAAGAGGGCTCTTTGGAAGTTTCTGTAACTAATGCTAAAATTTCTTGTACATATAATATTGAAGATGGATCAACACCACCTATAGAAAATAAAACATTCGATCTCACAATAAACATGAAATATAAAGCTGTCACAGTAGCAAAAGATAATACGGCAACTACTTATATGACTTACAGCATAAATGGTAAAAATACTGATTTTGTAATGACACTCAGTACATCCTCTTCAGGAAAACCTTTGTTTGCTTCCATAAATGGAAAGAAAGTAAACTTAAGAATATTCCAAATAATTCAAAATTTGGTATCATAAATATCGAAATAAATGAGGATATCAAAACTATGATGTCCTCATTTTTGTGTGTCTGTACAAAAGGGAGAAATATACAATGAAACGATACTTAACAATCATATTGCTATGCATTTTGGCTTTATGCGCACTTTCATCATGCGAGAAAGATAAATCAGACGAGATAGTGAATACATATGCTGATTTCGTGAAGGCAAACTATATTGGAGAGACTGCTTTTGCTGCTTTTGTAGATAATTTAGCTACAGGATCTAATAATATTACGCTTAACAGCTCTAGTCATATAAAAGCAGGCTTAATTGGCAACTTGCTTCATGCTGTTGGTGGTTATACATGGTTTGAAAATGTAGTTGTCACTATTGAATCTGGCCAAATACAAGGAACATCAACTGGTGGTAATGTAGATATCACAATAAAGGATGCGAAATTAAAAGTGACTTTTGACGTAATAGAAAGTGCCGAAAAAACGAAGGAAGAGACTATGGAGTTCTTAATAAATCTCCACTATGTCAAAAACGAGGAAGGCGTCTATAACTCGCAGTCATTTACCTACAATATCAATGGCACTTCTGCTTCTGTATCCTATAAAGTAGATTTGAGCTTACCACGTTTTATCACAGCAACTATAAACGGAAAAGCTGTAGATTTCCGTTTGCTAGATCTAGCGCCTTATGTAAACCTATAAGCGAGATAAGAGGATGCGGCTGCATCCTCTTTTTCATTCATTCTTTACTTCTTGTAAGCATCCTCATGTACGCCGAAGATAGCTCTGCCAGATGGTTCGTTCATCTTCTTGAAAGCTTCATCCCACTCTAGAGCTTTAGCAGTTGAGCAAGCTACAGATGCCTCATGTGGTACGCACTTAGCAGCTGATTCTGATGGGAAGTGCTTAGCGAATATTGATCTGTAGTAATACTCTTCCTTAGTTGCTGGTGTGTTGATTGGGAATCTCATCTCAGCCATTGCGAATTGAGAGTCGCTGATCAGTTTGTTAGTAGTTTCTTTGAGAGTATCGATCCATGAGTAACCTACTCCGTCTGAGAACTGCTCTTTCTGTCTCCATACTATCTCATCTGGAAGATAGTCTTTGAATGCTTCTCTTACGATCCACTTCTCAATCCTATCCTTTCCATCTTCAGTACGGCTCATCTTATCCTTTGGATTCAAGCTCATTGCAATGTCGATGAACTCTTTATCAAGGAAAGGAACACGTCCTTCTACACCCCATGCTGCAAGTGCTTTGTTAGCGCGAAGACAATCATAAAGATGAAGCTTTGAGAGCTTCCTGACAGTCTCTTCATGGAACTCTTTAGCATTAGGTGCTTTATGGAAATAAAGGTATCCACCAAATAACTCATCAGAACCTTCACCTGAGAGTACCATCTTGATTCCCATGCTCTTGATTACTCTTGCAAGCAAGAACATTGGAGTTGCTGCTCTTACAGTTGTAATATCATAGGTCTCCAAGTGGTAAATAACATCATCAAGAGCATCTAATGCTTCCTGGATAGTGAAATGAACTTCATGGTGAACTGTTCCAATGAAGTCAGCTGCTTTTCTTGCAGCAATAAGGTCTGGAGAACCTTCAAGGCCAATAGCGAATGAGTGCAAGCGAGGCCACCATGCCTCCTCTTTTCCACCAGTTTCAATTCTATTCTCAGCGTACTTTGCTGTAATAGCTGCAATAACAGAGCTATCAAGTCCACCAGATAAGAGAACACCATAAGGTACATCAGACATCATCTGTCTCTTAACAGCAGCTTCTAGGCCCTCTCTTACTTCATCTACAGAGCTAGTGTTGTCTTTAACATTCTCATAGCTCTCCCAAGCTCTCTTATACCAATGCTTGGTTTCGCCTGTAAGAGAATAGAAATATGTGCCAGGCATAAACTCAGTTATAGTTGTGCATATGCCTTCAAGTGCTTTGAGCTCTGAAGCTACATAGTAGTGCCCTTCAGCATCCCAGCCCTGATACAAAGGTATGATGCCAATATGGTCACGTGCAACTAGATATGCGTCTCTATCTGAGTCATATAAGCAAAATGCGAATATGCCATTCAAGTCCTCTAAGAAATCAACACCTTTATCCTGATAGAGTGCTAAGATAACTTCACAGTCTGACTTGGTCTTGAAATCATACTTGCCTTTATAACGCTCTCTGATCTCCTGGTGATTGTAGATCTCTCCATTTGCAGCTAGCACTAGCCTGCCGTCTGGAGAATAAAGAGGCTGCTTGCCAGATAGAGGGTCTACAATAGAGAGACGCTCATGAGAGATAATCGAGTCTTTACCTGTATATACTCCAGACCAATCTGGGCCTCTGTGTCTGATCTTTCGTGACATCGAAATAACTCTGTCTCTGTATTTCGAGCTATCTTCCTTGATTTCAAACATTCCAACGAATCCGCACATAATAAGCTCCTGGTCGATTAAAATAAAAAAGGCGCACACCCCCTATGAGTGAACGCCTTTGTTCTTTGTCAGAATATCGTTTTTTTATTTTCTGCGTCAATAAAGATAATATATTTATAAGCCAAAACAAGGTAGGAATTTGCTCTTTTTTTAATGCTACTATTAACCTTGGAGGCTATAAATGATTCTTCATGTAATTGCAGAGGCTAATCGCTGCTTTGAGTGTAAAAAGCCAATGTGTCAGTTAAATGGGTGTCCAATACATACACCTATTCCACAGATGATTCATCTATTAAAAGAAGGAAAGCTAAGAGAAGCTGGTGATATGCTATTCGCAAACAACCCTCTCTCTGTTGTCTGCTCTATTGTTTGCAACCACCAAAAGCAGTGCGAAGGTAACTGCATTCAGGGAAAGAAAGGTCAGCCTATTCATATCTCATCTATCGAGAACTACATTTCAGATACATGCCTAGATCAGATCAAGATTGATATCCCAGAGTGGAATGGCAAGCGCATGGCTATCATCGGCGCAGGCCCTGCTGGCATTACAGTAGCTATTGAGATGGCTAAGCGTGGCTATAAAGTAACAATCTTCGATGCTAAAGACAAAATTGGCGGCATCATGCAATATGGCATTCCTGCATTCCGCTTGCCTAAGTCTATATTAGAGCGCTATGGAAAGCTCTTAAGAGACATTGGAATCATGATAAGACCTAACACTACTATAGGTGGTGCACTTGAGATCAAAGATCTCTTCCGTGATGGATACAGTGCTATCTTCATCGGAACTGGTGTATGGAGACCTAAGAAGCTAGGAATCAAAGGTGAGAGCCTTGGCAATGTCCACTTCGCTATAGATTTCCTTGCCAACCCTGATGCTTACCACTTAGGAGACAACATCGCTATCATCGGCATGGGCAATACAGCTATGGATGTTGCTAGAACACTTCTTAGAAAAGGAACTAAGAATGTCACTCTCATTGCAAGACGCAATAAGATTGAAGCAAGCGAAGAAGAAGCAGAGTATGCACGCTTAGATGGAGCTCACTTCCTCTTTGGAAAGAATACGCTGGAAATCACAGATGATGGCCCTATCCTCGATGACAACATCATCGATGAAGAAGGCAAGATCATCGGCGAAAAGAATGAGCCCAAGCTCTTCAAAGCAGACTCTACAATCGTTGCTATCAGCCAAGGCCCTAAGTCAAAGCTTGTTGATACTACAAAGAACCTCCAAGCATCAAAATCTGGCCTGTTATTGACTAATGAAAACGGCGAGACAAGCTGCCCTGGAGTATTCGCAGCTGGAGATGTTGTACTAGGCGCAAAGACTGTAGTTCAGGCTGTTGCTTATTCAAAGAATGTTGCTAAAGCGATTGATGAATATATACAAAGCTTGCCTGAAGATTATATCTCTCCACTCTTGAGCGACAATTAATGGCTGAGCTCCGGACTATCTGGAGCTCTTTTTAGTGCTAAAATCATACTTTTACCCATAATTAACATACAATAAAAATCCGAATCTGCAAACGGGGATGAATTTCATAGTTGAAATAGCATAAACAAAGATGATAAATTAGCCACATTGG
>CAKQJZ010000053.1 GCA_934247875.1 uncultured Spirochaetales bacterium | reverse complement strand
CCATCTGTTTCCAGTAAATATGCTACTGGAGAGAAGCGAATAAAAAGAGGAAGATACATTGATGGGTCAAGAGAATGAAATGCAGACAGTGTCGGGGCTTATAATATTTTGAGGCTTTATGGTCAAAGAAGTAAAAAAGAAATACATATGTAGTAAAAGTAGCCGTGTAAAAAGCGGTAGCGGTGTCATGGATGCACCCGTGACTAAACTCCACGATGCTCTGGCAATTCAATTGCCGAGTAATTCACACATCAAAATTAAAACCACCTAAACGGTGGCTTAGATGAAAAACATAATGATTGGTAGGAAGTTTTAACCGCACATGTCGAAATTTTCCTCCATGAATTCCGATTCACACTATTCCTCGTATTTCGTGTATTTATCAAGCTGATCATCAATATCACGACCGCCATACATCACTCGCATGATGGAAACTGTTCTATCATCATTATCTACAATATAGAGAACGCAATAATTATCTACCGGAACAATATGAAGTCCACGACTATTCCACGGTTCTCTATCATAAAAACGATAGCGCTCTGGCATGTCGTCAAGACTCATAATACACTTTTCGATTCTGTCCAGCTGACCACTGGCATTCTTTGGTGACTGCAGTTCGTAGGCAATATATTCATAGATGTTGCGGATATCATTATCTGCCTGATTTGTAATTTTGATAGCGTATATCATAGGTTATAATCATTGCGAATGTCTGCCAAAACTGCACTTGCTTCTCTTGTTCTTCCTGCTTTGATATCCGCATATCCTTTCTCAAGTTCTTCATTCAGTTCTGTTTCTGATAAAGCCGACATATCTACAGGACAAAAAGATGGGATTTTCACTTCAAAAGGAAGCCCTCTCTGAAGAATAATCTGTTTATAAAACATATTGATAGCATTGGAAGCAGGAATGCCCAGCGCTGATAAGATAATTTCTGCCTGTTCTTTCACTTCCGGTTCAATACGAGCATAAAGATTCGCTGATTTTGCTGCCATATAAAGCACCTCATTTTATACTCATATCATAATCGCTTGTACGCACAGAAGCAATACATTTCATATATTTTTATGGTTTATTCATCAAAACTTATCAAATCGCTATTCAATAAACCATACAGATGCTTCAAGACTCGTAACGGATTAGGCAAAAACTGCTGCTTGATTGCTCACTTAAAATGCTTTTGCAATGCAAGATTCCAATAAACATAAATGACTCCAAGAAGCATCCCCTCCCTAGAGCCATTATTTAGTGTCTTATGTTACGCTCAATGCCTTAAGTTAACAGCATTGGGTTTTTTAGCCTTCCTCTCTTTTTCTCCCTTTTTATCTTCTTTTTTACATTTCGTGTATTCTTGCAAGTCCACCCATGCTTGTCTCTCTATATAGACTTGGCAGTGCGTGGCCTGTTTCCATCATTACTTCAACTACATCATCAAATGAGATTTTATGTCTGCCGTCTCCCATAAGCGCGAATGATGCATGGTCTAATGCTCTCATAGCAGCCATAGCGTTACGCTCGATGCATGGAATCTGAACAAGACCCATGAGTGGATCGCATGTAAGTCCTAAGTGGTGTTCAAGTCCCATCTCAGCAGCATACTCAATCTGATAGATAGTACCGCCCAAAAGCTGCGCAGCTGCAGCACCTGCCATAGCGCATGCAACGCCAACTTCTCCCTGGCACCCTACTTCAGCGCCGCTTATAGAGCCATTGGTCTTAACGACATTTCCGATTAAACCTGCAGTCAGAAGTGCTCTCTCGATTCTGATATCTGGAATCTTATATTCCTTTTTAAGGTAGTAAAGCACGCCTGGAAGCACACCACAGCTTCCGCAAGTTGGAGCTGTTACGATCTTGCCGCCACCTGCATTCTCTTCAGATACTGCAAGTGCATATGAGAGACAGACAGAAGTGTTGCCAAGTGCACCTGCGAAGTCCATGGATTTTGCGTGTGCCATGCATGCCTTTCTCTGGAGCTTCAAGCCACCAGTGAGTACGCCTTCGTTATCGAGGCCTCTCTTAACAGCTGCTTCCATTACAGACCAGACTTCTTTCATATAATCGATGATAGCGTCACCTTCAAAGTTCAAAGCTGCTTCCCAGATCTGAAT
Source organism: uncultured Spirochaetales bacterium (assembly GCA_934247875.1). Classification (GTDB taxonomy): domain Bacteria; phylum Spirochaetota; class Spirochaetia; order Sphaerochaetales; family Sphaerochaetaceae; genus Ornithospirochaeta. The sequence continues at coordinate 12,110 of CAKQJZ010000053.1, read as the reverse complement.
GCCTTCGCTATCGCAATATTTCAAGAGCTTATCCATAGTTCCGACTGTCTCATTTGGATAAACATCCTCTGCTGTATTATCGCTCTCGCCCTCTTTGACGATCTTGCCACCGCCAACTGAATAATATGTGTCAGAAAGTTCTTCTGGCTCTGTCTCAATAAGCGTCAATGCGTTTGGATGAAATGGCTTGAACCTATCTGGGTACCATACGATATCGATATTGATGCCAGCACTTTCAAAGACTTCTCTGATAGCTTTATCTGTTAAATGTCCCTTGCCTGTTGCAGCAAGAGAGCCATAAAGCTCTGCTGTTACCTTCTTTGCTTCTTTATGCTCTTTTAAGAACCTCTCAGACGCAGCTCTTGGCCCCATTGTGTGCGAAGAGGATGGGCCATATCCTATCCTATATAACTCTTTTAGTGATTCCATGCCCCTATGGTAAGTTTTAAAAATTAAACTTTCAATACCACTTTGGTATCTTAACGATAGAGGAGTATGCCTCGCCTTTCTCAGTAATCAAAAGAGAGAAGAAAATTCCTCTATCGAAGTTGGCCCAATAATAAGAACCTGGGAATAATTTCATCGTAACGCTCTCTCCGCTTCGCTTTATGTATATATCATCTGCGCGAGGATTATCGCGGTACCAATATCCACTGGCAAGAGATTCGAGTGTCAGAGTGTATAGCTTTGTATTCTTGAATGATTTATCACTGACATTCTCAGCAAACAGGTCTTCAAGAAAGTGCTCTTGGTTGATTATCTCAAGGTCTATCCCCATCCGCTCTATCTTGTCATAGTTTAAGCTGCTGACAGCGCTTGGCATGAATGAGACAGCATTCAGAAGCATCTCTGCAAATGTGCCTTTCTCTCTATATAGACTCACGCTATCTCTTCCTGGCATGTAAAAGCCACCAAGAGGTGCTAAGCGTCCAATCGGGATAGCAATGATAGGCCTTAAGCCTCCATCTCTGACTTTGATTTCAACGCTCTTGACATCGGGTGCCAGATTCAGCGTCTGGACTTTCTCTCCATCAAAGTACTTTATCGTGTAGTACATTGACCTGCCCTGGATCTCTTCCCAGGCATGGTTATCTTTGAGCTCTACAGTCACCGTCTTTGGAAGCGAGACAGAACAAGAGCAAAGTGAAATGATTATAAGTAGTATGATGCTCATACTATATATATCTGATTATTTCTGTTTTTGGCTATTTTCTCGTCTGATGTGCAATAATTCTTTTCTGAATGAGATGAGGATTCCTCTGACTTTGTCTGATTTATAATCAGCATAAGTCCAAGGAAATGACTGAAAGTCATGGTTTTGGTATATAAGCGTAAGCTCTCCATAAAGTGAGTCGCCGATTGCTATTCTATGGCTTCTGTTCTTTGTTGTAGCTAGTATCAAGTTTGAGTCGCTTAACGTTCCTGGGTCGAGATTTATCTTTCTTCCACCCTCTTCGCTGTACTTTTTCTCAATCTCATTAGTCTTGCTCTTGATTGCTGCAAGCTCATCTGGCTTTATCAAGCGCTGGAAACGCATGAAGAAGCGCATAATGCCATCTCCCATCTCTGGTACATAGTAATCTGTAAAAGAGAATGGGAATGGCTCTGTTATCTCTTCAATCGGGCCAAAGCTCTCTTCAAGCTCTGCTTTTAAAGAGTCTGGGAATCCTTTGACAGATAGGACTCCCATAATAAGCATTACATCATCATATTCACGAGTATTCATCAGAGTGCCGTTTTATAAGTTCCTAGTACTCTGAAAGAAGCTGCTATATCACTAACCTGCTTCTTAGCCTTCTCAAAGTCTTCGATATCATCGATTGTGACTTCAACAAAGAAGTTATACTCCCAAGGCTTGCCTGGGATAGGACGAGACTCAAGCTTTTGCATATTGAGCTTGTTCTGATACAGAACTTCAAGGACTCTCATAAGAGAACCTGGCTCATCGCTTACAGAGAATGATAGCGCTGCTTTGTTCTTCTCGCTATCGCCCTGGAACTCTTTCTCGTTCTCTTCTCTTGTAAGCACATAGAACCTTGTGAAGTTGGAAGGATTGGTCTCAATACCCTCTTTAAGAATCTCCATATCATAGAAAGCTGCAGCAGGCTCTCCTGCAATAGCTGCTGCGTTCATATCTTTCTGCTCTTTGATATAAGCAACAGCACCAGCTGTATCATAGAAAGAGATAGCTTCTGCACCTTTGAGTTCGCTTTCAATGAACTCTTTGCACTGAGCTAAGCCCTGAGGGTGAGAATATACTCGCTTGATATCTTCAAGCTTCGTGCCCTTGTTGACAATGAGGTCATGAACGACTCTGATCTTCTCTTCTCCTACAACTGTAAGCTCAGGATGGATATTCAAAAGGTCTAGAGTATCGAAGATAGTACCTCCGAGAGTATTCTCAACTGGAAGCACACCATACTTTGCCTTTCCTGATGAGATTGCATCGAATGTATCTTTGAATGAGTGAGAAGGAAGCACTTTAACATCTTCCCCAAATGCACGCCTTACAGCAAGTTCTGAGAATGCGCCGCGCTCTCCCTGGAAAGCTACAGTCTGATCATCACTCTTGACGCACTCACTTGGCTTTTCACTATTAGTGCTCTTCTTATAACGAGGAATCTTCTCAACGCTCTTTACAACAACAGGAGCAAGCGCTTCGATATCTCTTACAAGCTTCTCAAACTGCTCAGGATACAGTGACTGAGGACCATCTGAGAGTGCTTTATCTGGATTATTATGGACTTCTACGATAACACCGCTAGCACCACCAGCAATAAGTGCAAGAGCCATTGGAGATACCATATCTCTAATGCCTGTTGCATGTGATGGGTCTCCGATTACAGGCAGATGTGATAGCTTCTGAACAACAGGAATAGCAGAACAATCCAGAGTATTTCTGGTTGTTCTCTCAAATGTTCTGATGCCTCTTTCGCAAAGTACGACCTGATCTGTTCCATTGGCCATCAAATACTCAGCAGCCATCAGCCACTCTTCGATAGTTGCAGCTAAGCCACGCTTCAAAAGGACAGGCATACCTGTCTTTCCAACAGCCTTCAAAAGCTCGAAGTTCTGCATATTTCTAGCACCGATCTGGAACATATCGATGTAGCTTGCCATCATCTCTACATCCATTGGAGATACGACTTCAGTAGTAACAGGCATCTCAAACGCATCACCTGCAGCTCTTAGAAGCTTCAGCCCCTCTTCGCCAAGTCCCTGGAAAGAGTATGGAGATGTTCTAGGCTTGAATGCACCACCTCTCAAGACTACAGCACCTGCGTCTCTTACGCTCTCTGCGATGCTCATGATCTGGTCATAGCTCTCAACAGCGCAAGGCCCTGCCATAATGCATACTCTGCCGCCGCCGATCTTGACTTTGCCAACAGTGACTATAGTGTCTTCTTTCTTGAACTCTCGGGATGCCATCTTATATGGCTTTGAGATAGGAACTACACGCTCAACTCCTGGCAGCAGCTCTACAGATCTAGGATCCAAGTTCTTTATGCCTACAGCTCCAAGAACTGTATCGTGTTCACCAACGACTTCTTTTACGATGAAGCCTTTCTCACGAAGGTATGATTTTACTTTATCTTTTTCCTGGGCTGTTATACCCTTTTTTAGGATTACAATCATATTTTTACGCTATAATTTTCAAGGAAATTGGTCAATGGAAAGCAGTTATCTTGACTCTATCTTCTCTTCATTCAATCACGCTTTAGAGCGTGAAGGAGCTCCGCTCCCTTCTGTTTCTATAATTGCAGAAGAAGACAATGATCCATATAGGATTCTAACAGCGACAATAATATCACTAAGAACAAAAGATAAAGTAACGCTATCATCCTCTAGAGCTCTATTTGAAAGAGCAAAGTGCTTCGAAGAACTTGCGAATCTTAGCGTAGAAGAGATAGAAGACGCTATAAAGCCAGCAGGCTTTTATAAGCGCAAAAGCGAAGAGCTGAAGAGAATTGCAAGAATAGTGCTTGATGAATATGATGGCAAGCTTCCAAATGACCTTGATAAGCTTATGGCGCTTCCTGGAGTCGGAATAAAGACTGCCTCTCTTGTATTGAACTTAAGCTTCAACAGCGCAGCTATATGCGTAGATTGCCATGTACATCAAGTTGTCAACAGACTTGGCTGGGTATCGACAAAGACACCAGAAGAAACAGAGAAAGAACTGAGAAAAATATTGCCCGAGCGCTTCTGGATACCTCTCAATGAGATGCTTGTGCGCTATGGGCAATATATATGTCTCCCAATATCCCCATATTGCTCAAAGTGTCCGCTTGATGGGGAATGCAAAAAAGCCGGAGTCGTTAAATCGCGTTAAGCTTTAGTTGCTGCTTTCTTTGCTGCACCTTTGATAGCTGGAAGGCTAACATTTACAACACAGGAGAGAATCAGCAAGTGATAGATGAATGTCTCAACCCAGCTGAACCACTCTTTGCCAGATGTGTGCTTAACGCCATAGACGAAGTCTGAAAGGATTATAACTGCAATCCAGACTATTAAAATCACTCCCATAGATACCTTTGTGAATGTTGTAGGAATGCCTTTGATGAACATAGGTACAACGAGCAAAAGACCTGCAAGCATTATAACTACGCCAAGAAGTATTGCGTATAAATCATCCAAATCACGATATAAGCCAGTGTCCGATCCAAGCCCTGCAATTCCTTCGATGCCAATGCAAACAAAGAGAATGCCTACTAATAAGCGAAGAATAATCTCTGTATTGAACTTACCTTTAGCTGCCATTGTTGCTTCCTCCCTCGGAAATCAATAAAGTTATGATTATGATAAAGCTTTTGGTGTTTTTAGGAAATCCTGGAAAAGAGTATGAGAAAACAAGACACAACGCAGGCTTCTTAGCTTGCTCTCATCTCTTTCCTGGCTGTCGTTTCAGCGTTAAGTTCCATTCTCAGTATGGAGAAGAGAGAGGCTTCAAGCTTATAAAGCCTATGACATATATGAATCTATCTGGCACAGCTGTCTCTGAAGCTGCGACCTTTTTCAAGCTGAAAGCAGATGAGATAGTCATAATACACGATGACTTAGAACTCGATGAAGGCGTTATCAAGTTTCAGAAAGGCGGAGGCCTTCAGGGCCACAATGGCCTTAGATCCATTAAAGAGCGTTTGGGAACTCCAGACTTTTATAGGATAAGAATAGGAATAGGACGCCCAAAACATGGAGATGTGCGCTTATATGTCACATCCCCATTTACCAAAAATGAACTCATTGATCTAGAAAATGCATTCAGCACTGAACTAGATAGAATATTCTCATACAGAGATCTCACAGAGGCGCTCTAGAGCCCCAAGCGCTTCTGGAACCTCATAAGGTTATCGATAGTAAGAGCCATATCACTCTTAGCACGAGGCCTCTGCTCTTTATATGGCAAAGCTACTCTGTTGATTGAGAATATAGCACTTACACCCTCAGTATAAGCATTCTCGATATTGTCCCCGATATCACCAACGACAGCGATTACTTTGACATCCTTCTTCTTCGCTTCTCTTGCTACTCCAATAACGACTTTGCCTCTCAAAGACTGACCATCGATCTTTCCTTCTCCAGTGAAGACATAATCAGTACCAGAGAGAAGCTCCTCGAAATGAACTGTCTCTAGAACAGTCTCAATGCCCATCTGGAGCTTGCTCTTGAAGTATGCTGCCATGCCGCCGCCCATGCCACCAGCCGCGCCTGAGCCAGGAATAGACTGAACATCAACGCCTAGGTCTCGCTTGATTACTTCGCTGTATTTCTTCATCTTCTCATCAAGGACTTTGACCATCTCAGGATCTGCGCCCTTCTGAGGACCATAGATAGCAGCAGCGCCTTCTGGGCCGTAGAATGGGTTGTCGATATCACACATAGTTGTGATAGGAATCTTCTTCAAGCTCTCATCCAAAGTAGAGACATCTATTCTTGCAATCTTATCGAGAGTTCCGCCAACAGGAATGAACTTGTTTCCATCTTCATCGAAGAAAGAAATGCCAACAGCAGAAGCAAGGCCACAAGCTGCATCGTTAGTTGCAGAGCCACCAAGGCCTAGAATGATCTTGCCAACTCCTCTCTTAGCAGCATCAAGCAAAAGCTCTCCAACGCCATAAGTAGTAGTCTTAGAAGGATCCTTTCTATCTCCTACCATTGGGAGTGCAGCGGCTGCTGCCATCTCAAGAACAGCAATATTCCCAGGAAGTATTCCATAGTAGCCTTTGACGCTCTCGCCAAAATAAGGGCCAGTTACATCCTTGTAGATCTTCTCACCGCCAACTGCATCTAAGAATGCATCAACGCTACCCTCTCCTCCATCAGCAACAGGAATAGAGACAACTTCGCACTCTGGATAGTATTCATGGATCTTATCACCCATGATCTTGCATATCTCAGCAGATGACATAGTTCCTTTAAAGGAATCTGGAATCAATATTACTTTCTTCATTATTGCACCCTCCTAAGAGAAAAGAAGCGGAGAAACTCTCCGCCCCTTAATTAATATAACAGACTGAAACTAGATTAAGAATAGGGAAAGAATCCAAACGAAGATGATTCCAACTACACCCATGATACCTGTCATAGCTGTCTGAGTCTTATAGCCATCTTCCATCTTAAGCTGACCGAAGTTTGTTACAACCCAGAAGTAAGAGTCATTAGCATGAGATACTGTCATCGCACCTGCTGCAATAGCCATTACTGTAAGGACACCAGCTAAAGGAGTATTGAGGCCAAGGAGACTCATCATAGAACCCTTATCTGTAATAGCACCCATAATACCAGCTGTTGTTGTCAAAGCTACAGTTGAAGAACCCTGAGCTGTCTTGAGAACTGCTGAGATGATGAATGGGAAGAAGATACCAATCTTAGAAAGTACTGCTGCATGCTCCTGCATGTACCCTACAAAGCCTGCTTCAGAGATAACTTTACCAAGAACGCCACCAGCTGCAGTTACAAATAGAATAGGACCTACAACTTTAAGTGTTTCATTAGTCATATCGTAGAAGATAGAGAGCTTATCTGTAACAGCTGCAAGGATAACTGAGAATACAACACCTACTGCAAGAGCGATAACTGGCTGACCAAAGAAGTATAACAATGTTGCTACAGCGCCTGTCCAGCCTGCCATTGAAGAGATTGAGCCAAGTGCCATGCAGATAATAGGAATGATGATTGGAGCAAGTGATAAGAATCCATTAGGAAGCTTGCCAAAAGACTTCAAGAGCTCATCATATGAAAGTTCATTCTTATCAACATTCTCTGGATCGATATTAACTTTCTTGCTGATGTACTTTGCATAGAAATAAGCAGCAATCAGACAAGGAATAGAAACAATAGCGCCAATTCCCATAACCATCAATAGATGATCGCCCACTCCGATTGTACCTGCAGCAGCGATAGGACCTGGTGTTGGTGGGATGAATACATGCGCTGTATAAAGACCAGCTGATAGACATACAGTCATTGCAACTGGAGAATAGTTAGTCTTCTTAACAAGAGCTCTTCTGATAGGATCAAGAATAACAAAGCCTGAGTCGCAGAATACTGGGATAGAAACAATCCAGCCCATGATCTCAATAGCGATATCTGGATGCTTAGGCCCTATAACTCTTACAACCATCTCTGCGAGCTTCAATGCGCCTCCTGTCTTTTCAAGAACAGTGCCGATAAGTGCTCCAAGGATGATAACGATACCGATTGATGAGAATGTACCTGAGAAGCCAGCACCTATCATAGAAGGAATCTTCTTAAGAGGAATGCCAACTACAATAGCAAGCAGCAATGAAATTCCCATCAGTGCAAGGAATGGATGCACTTTTAGTTTTGAGATAGAAACGATAATCAAAACAATAGCAACTAACAATGCGATAATCAGACCAATACCTGACATATGTAACCTCCTGTTTGTACTATTTATTTTCATTATTGACGTTTTTCTCTCAAATTAAAGAAAAATTTATCGATTTTACGAAAAATTAACAATTCTATTCTCCATCGTAAAATAACAACATCTTATACTATTGTTTTAGGAGTCAAATAACGAACAGAGCGTACTGGTAAATATTCTTATGGCATAGCTTCATAAAAAATCGCCACTCATTGAATGGCGACTTAATAATTGATTTTATTTGGGACCAATAGCTTAAACCAAACCTAATTCTTCTAACCTACTATTATCCCCTAAGAAAACACCTTGCTTTAATAGCTCTTTTTGTACTTCCCTGATATTTACAGTATGAGTTGTACAACCAGAAAGCGCAGCAACAGCAGCAGCAACACCAGCAGCCTGTGCCGGTCTCATGCTATTAGTTCCGCAGCGCATAGTAGTCTGAGGACGACTAGATATAGTTTTGCCTGATCCAGCTAAGATGTTCTCAACACCCTTAGGCAACAATACACCATAAGGAATATCAACAGTATGAGAATACAGGAATTTTCCTCCATCAGCTGTTGTTTCTCCATTTACCGATTGTGCAGATACATCTCCCTTGTCATCATTATCAAAAGGATGATCCTTAACTAAATCATCTGCCCAAGGTTTTGCACTTCTAACAGCAACAACATTATCGAAATAAACAGGATGCAGACTAGTTACATCTTCAATTTCCAATGTCTCCTCACCTTCTATTGCTCTACTTACTCTAATGCCTAGATCTTGGGAAATCTGTGAAACATGTGCATTCTTGAATCCTGGCATTCTTTTATTTAAGTAATCTGCAATATAATAGACTGTTTGCTGAGAACCAAGCTCTGCTTCTGATAAATTCTTAGGAGAAAGATCTTCCAAACGCCAAAGCATAGAGTTTACAGAAACATCACCAAGGCTCTTCATTCCTATGAGACACATCATGTCTAATCCAAATGCTTTCCCCTTTGTTTTTGAATAAACGCCTTTTTTGATATCATCCTGAACAAAAGGCAAATCTCTTCCACCTCTATGAGGGAAATAGAAATCTCCATAATCTTCCCAATTTAATCGGAAATCTTCAAAATCTCTAATTCCATCATGGTTTTTAGGGAATTCATCCTGATGAGTTCTAAAATATTCACAGAATTCATTGCCATCAAAGTTGCTCATTTTGAATGCCAAAGAAGAAGTTCCCTGTGTAATTCTGAGAGGACATCCAGTCTGACTGATAACATCAGCTTCTCCTGTGCAATCGATAACTACTTTAGCAAGCAATGCAACTCTGCCGATTTTTGTCTCTGCAAATACGCCTTTAACTACATTGTCTTCAATTATTGGAGAAGCTGTTGTTACATGCGTAAAAACCTCAACGCCTGCTTCTTGTAATAAATCAATAAGCACGACTTTGAGCTTTTGCTCATCAATAACGAGTTTAGCCAAAGGCTTATCCCAATCAGATATACTTCCTCCAATATTTACAAGACGTTCTATTATTTCTTTAGGTACACCACATAGAAGCTGATGATATTCATCATCCATATGATTATTTAAAAGATTAGGAATAATATTGCTTGTTAATACTCCGCCTAAACAACCATTCCTTTCCACTAACAATGTAGAAGCTCCAGCCTTGGAAGCTGCTATTGCCGCAGTACAACCAGCAACGCCACCTCCTACAACAAGGACATCAACACTTCTATAAACTGGGTTTTCTCTACTCGCTTCACGAATATAATCCATTTAATCCTCCAAACACATTCCACGAATGCAGTTAATTCAAATCTTTTTTATTTCATTCTAGAAAGGTGCTCTTCTAATCCTGAAAGATTATGAGCCCTTGATGCCTGTTCTGCTAAATCAACATTTCGCTCTTTTATAGCCTTTAGAATGTCTCTATGTTCAGTCAAAGTCTGCTGTATTCTTTCATTAGATATTGGGTACAGATGATAATACCTAACGAATCGATTCCAATGTTCTTTGTATGTTTTCAAAAAGCCTTCTATCAATGGCATACGACAATGAGAAGCAATATAATCATGAAAATCCTGGTTGAGCTTATGATAAAGCTCTCTATCATTGCTTGAAGCTTCCATTTTCAAAACAATACCCTCAAGCTCTGAAATCTCTTTATCAGTTGCTCTTTCTGTAAAAGCCCTTATTGCTAATACTTGAAGCTCTCTGGAAATACTAAAATAGTCAGTAGCATCCGAAAAATTGACAGATGCAACGACAGCTCCTGCATGAGGTATCATTTCAACAAAGCCCTCGGACTGTAACTGCAGCAATGCTTCTCTTACTGGAATTCTGCTTACACCAAAATCGCTAGCAACCTGATCAAGTAAAATCCTCTCGCCTGGCTTTAATTCACAGTTTTCTATCATCTCTTTAAGCGAACAGAAAATCCATTCTTGCTTTGTTTTATACGGCATGCTGTGTATCATTGCATCTCTCCAATTAATTCAAATATTTTTATTATAAAGATCTCTCGTATGCAGTTTTATATAACTCGACATATCTTTCAACACCAAGAATCTTAAGCTGCTTAAGATACTGATCCCACTCTTCTTCTACACCACCATTAGCAATCCATTTTGCTTTTGTCTTAAAGACATAATTTACAAGGTCAGTTTGAATAAGATTCAATTCTTCAATCTCATCAAGAGTGAATCTGAAAGCATAATTATATGGATACTTTGTCAGATATGGACGATAAACACTGCATGCTTCTTCTTTTGCTACGTTGTTAGGTCTTTCTGCAATATACTTATTGATCACATCATTCTTAACAACAACAGGAGAAGAACCAATTGGAGCTGACCATGGCCAATCACTAGGATTAACATCACTTGGTCTCAGATTTGTATTTCCTGTCCATTTTCCAGGCTGAACATCAGAAGGAACTAAAGCTTCAGACTTATTCCATCCTGCCTCTTTAAACATTCCATAAAGCATCTGGATAGAATTTTCTTCAGCGTTGATGTTATCAAGCCAACGGATAGCAATCTCAGGATTCTTACACTTATTTGTCAATGCAAATGCACCATCAGACATTCCTGCTTTAGCTCTTAGCCATCTTCGCTCTCCATTAGGACCTTCCAATGCTGGTAAGAATGTGAAATTGTCTTGGATTTCTTCTGATGCCATTGAGCTCTTCAGTCTGTAATCAGTATAAGAACCAACATTCATCTGTCTAATTTTATTTGTCAGCATAGTTCTATCTTGAGAGAATATTTCCTGATCAATTAATCCCTCTTTATACAATCTATGGATATATTTGATTGCTTCCTTATATCCATCCTGTGCTGCAGTAAAAACTACAGAACCATCATCTTCAATCATGATATGAGTAGGTGTCTCAGCAACTCCAAATGGTAAGAATAGCCACTCAAACTCTCTTTTAACCTCTCTATTCAAGTCAGAAGATTCTTCATATAAGAAACTAAGAGGTACTGTTTTTCCGTTTCCAGCCATGTCATTTTCTTTGAATGCTTTCAGTGCCTGATAGTATTCTTCTGTTGTTTCTGGAACATCTAAACCAAGTTTATCCAGCCATGTTTTATTTATTATTGCACATGAGAGAGAATCAAATCCCATATCCTGCCAAGCGGAAATGGCATATATATGTCCATCTGGGCTAGTAATCTGAGCTTTGTAAGTAGGATTTGCATCAATAATCTTCTGAATATTTGGAGCATATTCCTTAATTAAATCCTCTAATGGAATAAGAATTCCTTCTGCACCAAGCTGCTGCGCTTCGTCTGCTGTTATACTCATTGGACCCATAAAGCCATCAGGATATTCACCAGAGGCTATCATCAAATTCTTTTTCTCTTTCCATGATGCTTGAGGAATCATGTTCCATACAATCTTAACATTTGTATCAGATTCCAACTTCTTCATCATGTCTGTTTCATCATATCTTCCAACTCTTGTGGTATTCATATTCATACCAGTGAAAGTTAAAGTATATGTATCATCAACAATAGGAAGGCCTTCTTTATTAAATCCGACCTCTGAGCTTTTTGTAGCTGTTTCTTGAGTTCCCTTTGCAAATACAGGGAGGAAACACATTGCAATCATGACAACAACAAAACATAATACACATCTTCTCTTCATTCTTTTTCTCCTATAAAAGGTCAATAGCGTTCTTAACAGAAACCATTGACTTATTTTCTTTTTAACAGGAGAACTTAGCAGA
>CAKQJZ010000052.1 GCA_934247875.1 uncultured Spirochaetales bacterium | reverse complement strand
GGTCTGCTAAGTTCTCCTGTTAAAAAGAAAATAAGTCAATGGTTTCTGTTAAGAACGCTATTGACCTTTTATAGGAGGATTATTATGTATGACAATTTAAAAGAATATAGAACAAATCTATATGCAACAGAAGGTATGAAATATCCAGGAAAAGCTCTTGTTGATATGGAGCTCAGACCTGATTATGCAGAATCAAAAGAGAATAAGATTAAACCAATGCTAGCTCTAAATGAGGCACAGCTGATTATGCTAGTAGAGCAGGGGATTGTATCAAAAGAAGATGGCCACACTATAGCAGAAGCATTGGAAAGATTAGATTATAGCCAGTATGAATCTCATGAATACACTGGTGAATTTGAAGACTTATTCTTTGAGATTGAGAATGATCTTATAAAGCTTACAGATGGACTAGCAGGAAATATACATATTGCAAGAAGCCGTAATGATATGAGTCTATGCATGAATCATATGGTTGTAAGAGAGAAGCTTCTAGCTCTTATAGAACTTGTAACTGAAGTCCGCAATACTGTCAGATTGTTTGCAGAAGAACATAAGGATACTTTATTTGTAGCTTTTACTCATGCACAGCATGCTCAGCCTAGTGTTTTAGGTCACTATTTCTTAGGTGCATTTGATGTACTAGGTAGAGATATAGATAGATTCCATTTTGCATATGAAAAAGTCAATCAATCTCCTATGGGGGCAGCTGCTATCACTACATCAGGCTTTCCTATTGATAGATTCCGTGTTGCGGATCTATTAGGATTCTCTTCTGTTATTGAGAACTCTTTTGATGCAATTGGAAATATTGATTTCAATACAGATACTGCATCTGCTATTATGCATGCTGCTATTGATTTAGGGCGCGTTGTTACTGATATGGTAACTTGGGCTACTCAGGATATGGATATCTTAAGACTAGCTGATGGTTATATATCTACAAGTTCTATCATGCCTCAGAAGAGAAATCCTATTGCACTTGAGCATCTTCGCGCTTCTCTTTCTATTGTAAAAGGACTATCAGCTTCTGTTCTTGATGGCTATTTCAAATCACCATATGGTGACATTTCAGATCATGAAGATATTGTTCCTATTCTTTTGCAGGCAATTGACCTTCTAAGTCTTAACTATCGTCTATTCAATGCTGTAGTAGCTACAATGGAAGTCAATAAGGAATTGCTTAGGAAAAGAGCTTATGAAAGCTTTTCTGTAGTGACAGAGATGGCTGATACTATTGTACGAGAGTGCGATATTCCTTTTAGAAAAGCTCATCAGATTGTATCTCGATTTGTTAAAGAGGCTGAGAAGAAAGGATTAACATTAAAGACTGTAGACTCTGATTTGTTCTCTTCTGTATATGAAGAGGTCATGGGCAATCAATTTACAGGTGATTATGATAAGATTGCTCGCAGCTTAGATCCTGAGCACTTTGTAAAAATTCGAACTGTATATGGTGGTGTTGCTCCTTCTGCAATGGATGAGCAGTTTAAGCATGCAGAAGAGAAGATCAAGGCTGACATCAATTGGAATAATACCCAGTCGAAATTGCTGAAAAGATCTGATAAAGAGAGGAAGGCTACGATTGCCTTATTGTAGGAATCTGTTAGAATAAATTAAATGGTTTTATATGGCAAAAAGTAAATTAAGTGATATTGCTTATAATCAGATAAAAGAACTTATTCAGTCAGGTGAATATAGTCCTGGCACGGCTCTTCCAGAGACTGAGCTTTCCAATAAACTCGGCATAAGCCGTACTCCAATCAGAGAAGCTCTTCAGAGACTCTCTGAGGATATGATTGTGACCATAACCCCTCATTTAGGGGCTATGGTTTCTTCTTTTGATCTAAATCAGCTAAAAGATTTATATGAGACAAGAGAAGCTGTTGAAGGCATGATGGCTAGGCTTTTATGTGCACCTAGTATTCCAACAGTACCAGTCAAGAGTTTATTGGACAAATATGAAGCTGCAATGACTATAGAGGATGCAGAGGCAAGGCATAAAGTACTAGATGAAATCAATGATAACGACTATAAGAGGTTCTTCATTGATTATTGCCCTAATAAAATGCTTGTTAAGCTGTATATATCAATACAGAGCAAGATTTATTCTCTTCATAAAGTCTGTCATATAATACCTGTTTATCCTGATGTAGGAACTCGTGAACGTATATTTGTATTAAGTGCAATTCTGGAAAAAGATCCAGATAAGGCAGAACATATGGCTAGAACAAGAATCCAATGGTGTTTAAAACGCATCCTGGATAATGTTATGCCTGATGTTGCACCTTTTGTTTAGATATAATAGCTTTTCCCTATAACACTTAATTCTGTGTTGTTGAATATTGCTTTGGCTTCTTTGAGTATCTCAGCTTTCTCTTCGCTATGAAAATGTGTCAGCAGCAGTTTATGTGCGTTGGCTTTTTGTGCTATGAGAGCTGCAGATAGAGCACTTAGATGATGATTTTCTTCTGCACTCTGATCATGTGTAAAAGTTGCTTCAGATAAGAATAAACTTGCATTTGTTGCTATTTCTTCTATTCCAGGAAACATTCCTGTGTCTCCTGTATATACAAAGATCTTGTCTTTGTATTCCACTCTGATTGCATAGTTTTCAATTAAGTGAACCATCTTCTTGAATCTGATTGTTGCGCCAAAGAGATTGACCATTGAATTGTCTTTGATTACGAAGTGCTCAAATACATCGTTTGTCAGAAGTTCTGCTTTCGCCCAATCAGGAAGAGGAGGAGTGTATAGAGGTATTCTCTTGATTTCTTCTCCTTTTGCTTTTCTTGTTTCTAACATATATTTGACACAGAAAAGGTCTGCAACATGATCAAAATGCATGTGTGATATTATGATTGCGTCCAGCTCTTTGATGTCTATATCACACTGGATTTTTGCACTTGATGCTGCTCCCATATCGAGTAGGAGCTTCTTGTCATTGAATTCCAATAAGAAAGCTGAGCAAGCTCCATCTTTCTCTGGGCATGTTGCATTATTTCCATATACAGTCAGTTTCATCTTCATTTTCCTAGATAAAGCTTCTCTTCCCCCGAAAGGAAGAGAAGCAGGAGGCTAATTGTTATATTTGATAAGTACTCTTACTATCTGATGTTTTGTTAGCGAGAATGAGAATCCATCATCTTCTTTGATTATTTCAAGTTCTTCGCCTTCAGCTGTTTCTGCGCTTATTGATTCTAGAGGCCTTTCAGGTCTTACTCTGAAGTTTACTATCTCTTCGCGCTCAGATGCTGCAAGGATCAAGCCATTGTTCTCATTAACTTCCCAGCATGTTCCAAAGCATTTTGGTCTAACTTCATCTAGCCAGAGATCATCTAAGAACCTAGCATCTCTCAAAAGCGGCTGAAGTTCTGTTCTGAACTTGAGCATTTTCTCAGCATAGTCTCTATAGAAGCCATCTTCTTTTCTCAGTTTTGTAGTGATGCCCATCCAGAGAATGCTGCCAAGAGTGATTGCTCTATGCATATCATGATAGAACCATTCTTCTCTGTCTTCTTCTTTTTCCCATGAACGAGGATTTACCATATTCACTTGTACTTTCTCTGGGAATGTATATTTGAAGACATTGTAGCTTTCATCATAATCAGCACCATTCCATGTCAGGTTTCCCCATGTGTATGATGAGTAGATATCTCCAATGTTCTCTGTCATGAGATATGCATTCTCATTGTATGCTCTCATCCTCTCTAAAAGTGTTTTCAGAACATATAAGTAACCTTGGTTGAACTCTCCGATATCTTCATGAGTATGGCCTTCCGCGTAGCATGGGAATGGCTCAGCTGAAGCAAGCTGATCAAGATATATGCCATCACAGCCATATGCTTTGTAGCTGAACTCTGCTGTGTCTATCAGATAGTCACGCCATAGTTCATCTGATGGGCAATTGACTGTGAAATGCTCTGGTCCATATTCTTCATCATATGTTTCGCCTTTTTCATTTCGCATAGCCATCTTTTCTCCAACAGATGAGTG
This sequence comes from uncultured Spirochaetales bacterium, assembly GCA_934247875.1. Lineage (GTDB taxonomy): Bacteria > Spirochaetota > Spirochaetia > Sphaerochaetales > Sphaerochaetaceae > Ornithospirochaeta. Next base: position 10,417 of record CAKQJZ010000052.1, on the reverse strand, counting down.
GAAATCCGATTTCTTATCGAAAATACGAGCATTGATATAGAGTGTTGAGAAGCCGCCATGTTCTCTTACATACTCCAGGCCTCTTCTGAACTCCATCGCGCTTCCAAGCTCCATATCTGGATAGTACTCAGGGTAGAATGAATCGAAACCTGTTCTGTTCCAGGATGCAATAAACATATGTCTAATGCCAAGTTCTGCGCCTTTGTCATAGAGCATTGGAATATCTTTGAAGCGATTGGCAATGACGCCTGTACGTTTGAAGTTGTAGCATTGATTGAGTGCAACTTCATCTTTGAGGAATGCAGGAGAAGGCTGAAATGATAGGAAAGGGGAGATGTATGCTCTGTATATCTCAGCTCCATAGTGCCAATCATTAGAGCTTAGAGCTATTACATACTCTTTGCTTATCCTCTTTTCGCCTTTATGTATTCTTGTGTATTTTCTGAAGCCAAATGCAAGCCATGGATTATCTTCATCGCCGCTTGTCTCAGCTATCACACCTGTGACAGGGTAGCTGCTGTCATGAGAGCCTATGTATAAGCCATTATTGGGGTTGTAATAGTACATCCAGCTCATTGAAGCAAGACCGCAGTAATTGATCTCACGTCTGTAATAGGATTCGAGAGGAATACATGCGGCTCTCCAGAATTCCTTTCTGTTCTTCCCGTATTCTAGAAGTGGGTTGGCTGTAATCTCACCAGCATGGTGTGGATATACTATCTTGTCTTCTTCAGCTAGATATATGCCTCCAATGTGTGGCATAAGTATTTCAACAACATCTAAGCTGCTGTTGTTCTCAATCTCAGCTGAGATTATCAGCTTATCATCGATTGCTTTTACTCTTACTTCTGCCTTGATATCTCTTTCTCCAAATGAATCATATCTAAGTAGAAGGGTAGCAGAGTCACAATTTACTATTGGCTGAGATGGCAAAAGCTCTTTCTTCTCTTTGCCTTCTAAGCCAAAGAGTGAGACAAGAGGAAATAATGGCTCTGTCTTTATCAAATCTTCTCCGCTTTCTTTGTTTACCAAGGAAATGAAGTTATTGCACTTTGGAGAGAATATAGCTTCTATTCTCTCTGTTGATAATTTAGTATCCGAATTTTTCATAGTTAGCTAATGCCTCTCCATTGATACGTGGTGCATCTGGCATATGATTTGAAATATAAATGCTTGGCTTCAGTCCTCTCTTTATAAGGCTTTCAGTAACAGATGCCTGCAATGCCCACATCAAGTAGCTAGCTCCGATACCGGAGGCTGGGCACATTCTCTGGTTAAGCTCTGGAACGTCAACTAAAGTGTCTCCATAGTTGGTACAGTTATCGAGTGTGTATGTGCATGCTTCAAATAAGCGCTTGCCACTTGGATGCTTGCTCTTTAAGTGTGATGAGTATTCAACAGATGTGATTCCTATAGTCAGGCATCCCATCTCATTAGCTTTCAGTGCAAGATCTACAGGAAGGTAGTTGTACCCAGATACAGTGCCAATCATTATGATATCACCTTCGAGTATATTAGCTCTGCCAAGAATATAGTCAGCAAAGCCTGGTATTCCATCGTAGCCTATAATGCCTCTGGCTTTTGATGGGCGGTATCTTACAGGATTCTGGATTTCACAAGTGATTTTGATAGGCTTCAGTGCCATCATTCCACCAGTTCTTCCAACACCTTCGAACATCAGCATATGCCCAGTGTCCATGATATGCCATGCATTTCCATTAGCGAGGCGTTCAGCAATTGCATCAGCTGCTTTTAGTATTGTCTTTCTTTGTGTGTTCTCTATCTTTTCAAGAACACCTTTCATTTCTTTGAAATATGAATCCATTAGCATTTTGCTCTCTTCCTTTTGTTCTCAATATTTTCAGCTATGTCTTTTGTTATATCCAAACCCAAATATTCATGCATCAAGCAAAGAGCAGCACCAGTTATCGGTGAATACAGGCCTTCCTGGAACTTTAAGTTCGGCGCTTTTTGCTCGATTTCTGCTTTGACTCTATTTGTAAATAGTTCTCCGATATTCCTAGTTCCGCCTACAAGCGCAACAGGAAGCGGGGCAAAAGAAAGATCAGATGATACTTCATATGCTAAGTCAGCAAGAGCAGCTGCTGCTTCATCTAAAATCTGAAGTGCTAGCTTATCACCTTTTTCTGCGCACTCTTTTACTGTGTATGTTAAAGAAGCAATCTTTCTTCTATCAAAGTCCTTCTTATAAGCTCTTTTTCTTAGATCTGTTATTCTCTCAATCTCCAAGTCTCTTAATGCGACTTCTTCAAGGATAGTACCTCCAAGCTTCTCATCATGTATTCTTGCTAGACTCTTTAAGCATAGTATGCCTATATGATAGCCACTGCCTTCGTCTCCAAATAAAGGTCCCCAGCCACCTGCTTCTGCTGTGTTTCCATCATAGTCTTTACCATATGCAAATGAGCCAGTTCCACTTAGGACTGCTATTCCATAAGGAGAGCCTAAAGAGGCATAGAATGCGCTCTTCTCATCTGGATTGAGTATGATATCATCCCGCTTGAAGTGGCTTTTAACTTTTTCGATGCTTGAAGAGAAGCCTGGAATGAAGAGTCCTATTTTCTCGATGTCTGAGATATCAAGATCTGCTTTTTTGAGGCACTCTTCAATGCCCGCTATAACTCTACTAGAGGCTTCATCACTATCAATGAATATTGCATTTGTTCCATCTTTTTCTGCAAAAGCGTAGACAAAACCAGTTGAGGAGAAGATAAGGAAATCTGTTTTTGTTCCACCTCCATCACAAACTAAAAACATTGATCCTCCTTATCTCAGGGCTTTAATCCTATCTTTATAGGCCTTGATAGCCTCTTCATTGTATTCATCTCCACCTGGAAGGTTTGCTGACAATAGTATAGGAGGCATTTCTCCATTTTTGAGAAATAGATTCTCTATTTTGAGCACTATGCGCTGCGCAATGAATAGACTTGCGAATGTTGATGCGCCGCCAGTTATCTTGTTTGTATCTGGAATCACCAAAAGCCCATCGCCTTTAGGTGAGTGGTTGTCGATTACTATGTCGCTTACTTCAAAGAGTCTTTTCCCTGAAGGGGAGCGAGATGTAAGTGTCTCTGAAATCTTCTTTGAAGTCACAGCTATGACAGTGAGGCCCTTTTCTTTTGCATAAAGCGCTGCCTCAATAGGAACTGTGTTTATTCCTGTATTTGAAGAGATGATTATCGTATCTCCTCGTCTTAAATCCTCGTTTTTGAGTATTTCTGCTGCTTTCCCGCTTACTCTCTCCATCTTAGTGCTTGTTATTGCGCCTGTGTGCAGCATCAGCTCGTCTGAGAGTATAGGGTTTATTGGAATCAGGCCTCCAGTTCTATAGAACATCTCTTCAACAATCATGTGAGAGTGCCCTGTAGAGAATACATGAATTAAGCCGCCATTCTTGATAGAAGCATATGATGACTCAGCTGCTTTATCCAATTGAGCACTCTCATCTTTCTCTATGCTTCTCAGCATGTCACATAGCTTTGTCAGATAAAGGTTCTCCTGTAACTGCTTTAAGGCCATGTGTTCCTCCTTTTGTTGAAAAGGCGGCGAGGTGCCGCCTCTTCACAGTCTTTCTTATTTATTCAGGATTGGTTTTGCCTGTTCATCTACACGACGAGCAAATTCTTCTGGTGTGATAAGTCCAGCCCAGAGAGATTCGCACTCTTTCTGGAATAGATTCTGGAACTCAGAACCATTGATGTTTGTTGGGTATGGAACTGCTGTCTTGAGAGCCTGAACAAAGTACTTATTGAAAGGAGTCTTTGCTTCGAATGCTGTTGTATCAACAAGTGTTGATGCTGGAAGACCAAAGTTCATATCAAGAGCAATCTGCTGTCCTTCCTTACCTGATAAGAACTCAACAACTCTCCATGAGAGCTCAGGATTCTTAGCTGTTGCAGGAATAACCCATGTGTTTACGAATGATGATGTCTGGCTTATTCCATTAACATATGGCATTGGAAGAGCTGTATATGAAACACCTGCTGCATCTAGCTGGCTTGCTGTTGAGAGTGCGCCAATCTGCATAGCTACTTTATTAGCCATGAATGATGAGAACTCATTGTCTCCGAACTGAGCTGCCTGTGCTGCTGATGGGCATACTTTATATGTGTTATATAGATCGTACATAAACTTCATAGCTTTCTGAGTATTCTGATCTGTTGATAGAACGCTAGACTTTCCATCTGCGCTATATAGCTTGCCGCCGAATGCTGCAATCATTGCGAATGTCTGGTCTGTGTAGTTCTTCCAGTAATAACCCCACTGTGCATCAGAGCCTGTTCCCTTTGTGAGCTTCTTTGCAATCTCTACAAACTCATCCATTGTCCATGTATCAGATGGGAGTGGAATACCTGCATCTGCAAACATCTTAGTATTGAGGAACATTACCTTTGGAGTAATATCTCTAGCTGCTGCATATAGAGTGCCATTAACTGTAAGTGCATCTTTTACTACAGGGTACAATGAGTCTTTGTAATCCTGGCTTGCAAGATCATCAAGTGGTCTTAGCATGTTATTCAGTGCATAGCGAGGAACCTGGTCCATAGCAAGCATCATTACATCTGGGCATTCACCAGCTGCAAGCTTTGTAATCATTGTATTTGCATATTTGCTTGGGATTGTAACGAATTCAAGCTTCAGATCTGGATTAGCAGCTTCAAAATCTGCCTGCATCTTCTGGAGATGATCGAATTTGGTAACGTCCCACCATGTATATACTTTCAGAGTTTTGGGACCTTCTGCTGCCGCTTCCTTTGCGCCTTGAGCAAAGAGAGAGCATGTTAGAAGTACGAGAGTGAGAAGAATGACTGTTAATTTCTTCATTTGATTTCCTCCATTTTGTTTTATCGTTAAGTGCATGCACTTATAGCTAAGTTAATTGCCGCCAAATCCACTGTTGAGGTTTGTTGACATGAAGTATTTCTGGAATGTCAGGAATACTATGACGATAGGCACGATGCTCAGTGTTGCACCTGCTATCAAGACTGCCCAGTTAGGTTCCCATTCCTTTAAGTATTTCAATCCAACTGTGAGCGTCAGCTTCTCATAATCATTGATTACAAGCATTGGCCACATGAATGAGTTCCAGACGCTTCTGAATGAGAGTATTGCAGTAGTTGCAATAGCAGGCTTTGCATTAGGCATTATGATTCTGAAGAATACGCCAAGTCTTGAGCATCCATCGATGATAGCTGAGTTCTCAAGGTCTTTTGGTATGCTTAAGAAGAACTGTCTGAAAAAGAATATGTTGAATGCATTTGCTCCTGTGAACATGCAATTCAGAAATAGTGCTAAATAAGTGTTTGTAAGCTTCATATCAACGATGATCTTGAAGTTAGGTATCAGCGTTACATGGCTTGGAATCATCATTGTAGCAACAAACATCATGAATATTAGGTTCCTGCCTCTGAATCTTAATCTTGTGAGAGAGTAGGCTGTGATTGATGCGATAGCAATCATTGCAATTGGTATTGCAATCGATAAGAATACTGAGTTTATTACAAACTTTCCAAATGGCAATATCTGGAAAAGTCTTGTGTAGTTAGCTGTCGTTGGTGGATGAGGAATCATCTCCAAAGGATTTCCAGAGTAGAGCTGAGATGATGGTTTGAAAGATGAGAGCACAGACCATAGGAAAGGGTAAATCATGGAAAAGCACAGTGCGAGCATGAAGACTGTAAAGATGATGTAGTTGATTATTCGCTTTGTTTTTCTCTTCATATATCTCTTATTCATAATTAACCTTCCTGTTCATTTCTGAAGCGATACTGGATCAATGTGACAAGCATTATCACTGCAAAGAATATCCAGGCCAAAGCTGATGCGTAGCCCATGTTGTAGTTCATGAAGCCTTGCTCGTATATGTAGTACATAATGGTGCTTGTTGAACCTACAGGACCGCCTTGTGTCATGATGAATATTGACTCAAACATATTGAAAGCTTCGATAACAAGCATGATGAGTACAACGAATGTTGTATTTGCAAGCATTGGCAGCGTAATCAGTCTGAGCTTCTGGCTGTGAGTCGCACCATCCATATCTGCTGCTTCATATAAGTTCTCTGGTATGGTCTTGAGTCCTGTAAGGAACATGATCATGTAGTATCCACCCATTTGCCAGACACGCATTATTACAAGAGCGGGCTTACTCCATTTTGGATCAGAGAGCCACATAGGAGGATTCTTTACACCCAGTGCATATAAGATATTGTTCAATATGCCCATATCAGGATTGAAAATCCAGATCCATACCATGCTTATTGCTACTGTAGAAGTTATTGATGGCAGGAATAGGGCAACACGGTAGAACTTTGTCATTGCACCAGTTTTTTTGTTTATCAGAAGCGCTAATGCTAATGAGAAAACTAAAACGATAGGAACCAATGTCACTACGAAGAACAATGTATTGCTGAAGTATGGATAGAAGTACTGATCTTCTTTGAATGCTTTAATGTAGTTGGAAAAACCCACCATATTAGGCTTTGCCATAAGATTGTAGTCTGTGAATGATAAGAAGAGAGAATAGAGCATTGAGCCGAATGTGAAGATGCTGAAGCCTATGAGTGCTGGCGCTATGAATAGCCATCCGAGCAGTGCTTCCTGTTTCTGCAGCGTTAGTTTTCGTCTGGAATTATCTATCTTTGTCTTCATTGACTGGTCCTTTCTTTATTACAAGTCGTTATGTTGTTATAACAAATATATATTCAAAAAAATAATCAAACTCACTGTTCCAGAGTTACGTTGAATACGTATTTATCTCCTCTGTAAATAGACTCTACATACTCAAATGGAACACCTTCTCTAGTATATGTAGTCCTGGTTATTCTCAAGACAGGAGCTCCTGCTTTTATCTGAAGCAATCGTGCATCTTCTCTTGAAGCTTCACCTGCTTGTATGCTCTGAACAGCTTTGCTAGTGAAGCATCTGTATTTCTCATTTAAAAGAGTATATAGGGAAGTAGTGAGGTCATAGTTCTCAAGGCCCGGGAAACGTGAGAATGGTATATGAACATATTCAAGTGCCATTCTTGTGTTATCGGCACAGCGGACTCTTGTTATAGCATAAATCTGCTGACTTGCATCAATTCCAAGTGCATTGGCAACATTCTCTGTAGGATGAATCATCTCAAGCTTAACAAGTATAGTTGATGGCTCAAGCCCAAGGTTTCTCATCTCTTCACTGAAACCCTTCAATTGGTTGAGCTGCATTCCTGTCTTTTTGCTTGAAACAAAGCTACCTTTACCTTGAACTTTGTAGATATAACCAAGCTGCTGAAGTCCATCAAGTGCCTGGCGCACAGTAATTCTGCTTACATTGAATAGTACTCCGATTTCTGATTCAGTAGGCATCTGCTCTTCTTCTTGAAGCTTGCCTTTCTCTATCAGCTCTTGGTAGTACGTAATGATCTGTGAATACTTAGGTGCATCCTTCATACAATTGCCTTTAAATCAACTTGTTATGACAACATGATAAAATGTGGTCTTCTTGGTTGTCAACAAATATTTTCATTTGCTGAAAAGAATAGGGTAGATATATGACATCTTAAAGGTGTTGTATTATTCGAAATACTAAGCTGCGTATAGCGACTCTGATATATTGTTTATGCAAATATATCTTCTCCTGTAATCAATGTCATATTCTCTTTCTTAGCGAATTCTATTGCACTTTCTTTAAAGCCTGCGAATGAGAAATAGCAATAATAGACTTTGCTTTTCTTGCTGCTGATGAGCGCGCTGATGTCTTTTTCTATATGGCTTTTAAGATCAGCTATGTCTGCCTGTTTGTTTCGGTATTTGCATTCTGCGCTTATTATGTTTCCAGATCTATCTAATGCAATAGCATCTATCTCTGTAGTTTTATTCCACCAGCGACCGATATCTGTGAAAATGAATGGTAGCTCCAACAGCATGTTTTTTCTTTTGAGATACTCAATGCAGACATCTTCAAAGACTGGAGATGCAAAATAGTCTAAGTTTGGCTCAATAAGCTTAGTGTAAACAGTTTCAGCATCTCCATATTCCAAAAGCGTCATATATGGAAATATAAATGCATACCAGAATCTGAAGAATGAGTTTTTGATTCTGTATATTCCTCTTTGAGGATTGGTCTTCTCTCCTCTTGGAGAGTATATTGGCAGTTCTCTTTCTATTAAGCCCAATTCAATTAAATGTTTCAGATATACGCTGAGTTTGCTTTTTTCGATAAGAGTGTCACTCTGTATTTCTGAGAATTTGGTTTTCCCTAATGCTATAGAGAGAATTATAGTGTTATAGCGGCTAGGCTCTCTCATCTCAGAACGCAATAGAAACTCTGGTTCTGAGTATAGAACACTGCCTTTCTTTAGTACTGCTGCAATTATATTTTCTTTCAGTGTTCGAGATGAATCAAACTGTTCCAAATAGTATGGAATACCTCCGCAAATTGAATAAACAGTGAGTTTCTCTTTGTTTGTATATCCATCCAAGAAGCCGATTGCTTCAAAGAAACTCATTTCCTCCATTTTATATATTCCCGTAGCTCTGCCATAAAGAGGGTTCTTCTCGCTAAGAATCTCTTTCTCGATAAAGCTCATTGAACTGCCACATAGGATTATAAGAATATTTTCGTTCTTTAGAGTACTGTCCCATGCTTTTTGTAAAATTGAAGCAATTGAATTGTTCTCCATAACGGCATAAGGGAACTCATCGATAATTAAGATTCTTTTGCCATTTTCATTTTGAGGATAATCTACAACAGAAGAAAAAGCATTCTCCCAATTATCGAAAACTGAGAAGTATTTGTTGTTGTCAAAGACAGTTCTTACTGTTTCGCTGAATGCTTTAAGCTGCTTTTTGTCTTCTATTTGCGTACATGTATAAAAAATAGAGTTCTTGTCTTTGCAGAATTCTTTTAGCGTCTCTGTCTTTCCGACTCTGCGTCTGCCATAAAGAAATACCAACTCTCCTTTTGGTGATGAGTATTTCTCTTCTAAAAAGCTTAGTTCTCTTTTTCTTCCGATGAATCTTTTCATATATTTATGTTATTGCAATAATTACATAAAGTCAAATCACGATTTGACTAATCTAGATTTGACTATTTGTATTATTAAGAAACTTATTATTAGATGAGAAAAACGTACACTCTAATCGTGCAATGCATATAAGTGGTATTCTTGCTGAAAAAGCAGACATTGGAGCCCCAAAAGTAGACATTGACACACAAAAGTAGACATTGATGCACAAAAAGCAGACATTCAGCTGAGAATAATGGACATTGACGTCAATGATAAGACACGAAATAACTTTTTGGCTTTGTATGATGCAGTGAAAGCCAATAACTTATTTGGTCGTTCTTTTGTCGAGGCTGTTCTTGGCATTAAAGCAGCAAGAGCATCAGCGATAATAAAGATACTATTAGAGAATGATATTATCGAACCTGTGAAAGGGCATGGAAAAGGGAAGTATCGTTTCAAATGATAGAGACAAGCTCTCAATCTCATTCAAAGATCGTATTATTCACTCTTGTTAAGAAAGTAGCCACTCGATTAGATTAACAGACCTTATTCCTTCATATGAAGAATCTAATCCTGAATCCAATGACAAGACTATCTTTTCATAGTTGTCTTGTATCTTTTTCAGAGGTGTTAGTTCCCTTTCTCTGACTTCTTCTCCAAGCATAGATTCTGTGACTTGTATATATAGTTTTTCAGTTGCATTAGCCCCTATGAAATCGACTTCCTGGGTATTGATCTTGCCTATAGCAACATCATAGCCTCTTCTCAGCAATTCCAAATAAACAACATTTTCTAATGCATGGCCTCTGTCGCGATCCCGTATCCCAATTAGATAATTTCTGAGGCCAATATCTACTATATAATACTTTCCAAGAGTCCTTAAGAATTCTTTGCCTTTTATATCGAAGCGCTTGATTTCGTAGAAGAAATATGACTCTTGAAGGGCTTTGACGTATGACTCTACTGTATGTGCGCTGGGCTTTCCTTTGCGCTTCTTTTCGTCTAGAAGACCTTCATCCATTAATGTGTTGCCAATCGATGAGAGTGAAATACTGCTCCCAATATTATCAGCAAGAAACATTATTATTTTCCTTAAAAGGATAGGATCAGAGATTCTTTTCTGGCTTCGTAAGTTTTCTCTCTCAAGAATATCTCTCGTTATGACTGTAGAATAAATTCCATCCAATAATGCAAATGCTTTATCTTGGTCGAGTCCTATTTCAGCTATGCCGGGCATTCCCCCAAAACGCATATAAGCATTAAATACATCGCTTATCTCATATTCCTCTCCATCATTTCCTATTATCTGCCTCTTCATCCCTCCTATTAGGTTCTTTTTCTCTTTTACTTTAAAACCATGGAAATCTATGAACTCCGAAAATGAGAGTGGGAGCATTTTTATCTC
>CAKQJZ010000051.1 GCA_934247875.1 uncultured Spirochaetales bacterium | reverse complement strand
GCCATTGAAGCTGCCCTTCTCATTGAGCTGGTCAATAATCCAATCTACGAATGCTCTTAGGAAGTTTCCCTCTCCAAACTGGAGAACCTTCACTGGGCGATTCTCTTTTACTACTGTTTCCTGAATGTTTTTCATCTTACATTCTCCTCCACGCACATATTCAAATAGTTATGGCTAAAAAGTCATAGAATGGTTGGTTTCAATATTGAAACTTAGTTTCATTTTAGCTGTTGAAGCTTTAATCTGTCAATTGTAATGTCCCGTCATTTGTACTTTCAGAAATGTCGGAAAAATGCAAATCATCCCTTTTTTCCTTGAAAGATTTACATTTTTCTTGCCATAATCAAAGTAGAACTACAAGAGAGGGACTAGATGGGTAATAGAATTGGATTCTTGCTTGCGAATTTCAAACAAGGTTCTGGAGCGCCACTCTTCAGGTTTGTTGTTGAAGAGGCACTTAAGAATAAGAATGATGCGCTCTTTGTATTTCCAGGAGGGCGTCTCAATTATGCTCCTGAGAATGAGCATCTTAGCAATTCCATATATTCTTTAGCTAATAAAGAGAATCTTGATGGTGCTATTGTCTGGGCATCCTCTTTAACTGGTTCAGTCTCTGCAGAAGAGAGTAGCAGATTCGTCAAGAATATTGCTGCCTCAATTCCTGTTGTCTCTATGTGTCAGAAGATTGAAGGCATTCCTTCTGTAGATTTTGATGCATACACTGGTATTTACAACTTAGTTCAGCACTTAATCGATGTCCATGGACTTAGGCGCATTGCGTTTTTAAGGGGCCCTGAGAGCCATGAAAGCGCAGAACGCAGATTCAAGGCTTATAAAGATGCGCTTAGAGACAATCACATCGAATACAATGAGAGTTTAGTAACTAATCCTCATACATGGGGAGAGGGCGAAGAAGCTATAAAGGAGCTTATTGAGCAGCGTCACTTAACTCCTGGCGTTGATTTTGACACTCTTTTAGCTCCTTCTGATCACATGCTCTTCAAGGCTGTTAAGTATCTTGAAGCACGTGGTGTGATTATTCCAGATGGTCTTAGAACTGCAGGCTTCAATGATTCAGAGGAAAACAACCTCAATAGCGTAGCTGCAACAACAGTCAAAATGCCTATGAAAGGCTTAGTCTCTAAAAGCTATGAGAAGATTTCATTGGTGCTATCAGGGCGAGAGGAGCTTATAAGCGACGAAATACTTCCTTCTGAGATGATCCTGCGTCAAAGCTGCGGGTGCAAAGACTCATTTGGCGGCGAGACTAATGCACGAAAGGTCATAAAGAACTCAGATGACTTCAAGCATTGGCTTAAGAAGAATATAGATAATGAGACTGCTTATCTTGCGCTTTTGACTATCATAGAGAATGTTTATGTAAAACAGAGCTTCATGAGAAGCGAGAGAATCAGAGATCTCTTAGATCAGTATTTCTCTGGTGGTGGTTCTGCGTCTCTCCTCCTTGAGAGCTTCAAATGGGCAGAGCATATTCTCTCTTTATCTATTCCTGATAGAGCAATGAAAGATAGGCTTTTCAGCATAATAGTCGAGCAGCTTGTTCGAAGTGATGCGAGAAAGAACTATGAGAAAGAGCAGGTTACAAAGCGCCTCAACACATTCAAGAACATGCTGCTTTCTGTATCGACTATAGATGAGCTTATTGAAGTCATCAATAGCACTCTTCCTCCTCTTGGAGTAGAGAGAGCTTATCTTGCGCTATATAAAGATGATGACTATACGCTCTTCAAAGGCGGCTTCAATGAGCATGGCGCTATAAGGTGCTCAAGAGAGTTCCATCGCTCTGGCTTGATAGCTGATGATTATCTTTCAGAACTTGATAATGGCGTATTTGTCATTGAGCCTTTGAACTATTTAAGCCAGGAACTTGGCTACCTGATAATCAAGACATCAAATGCAGATGGCTATGTGCTTGAAGATATACGCTCATCAATTTCTTCATCCCTTAAAGGCATTAGCTTATTTGAAGTCGAAGCACAGCGAAGCGAGAACGCTGAGAGAGCTGAAAGAGAGCTCAATGAGTTCTATTCAAATCTCTCTGAAGGTCTCAGAGAGCCTCTAGATGCAATCCTCTCACTTGCAAAAGAGAAAGCTATAGATAAAGATGCATTGATTGCAAACGTTGTCAAAGCAGAGCACCTCTTAGAGCTCTCAATGACAGAAAAGGGTGGAGTAGAGCTTAAGAAGGAGCTTACGCCTCCGTCTCTTTTGGCTAATGCTTTGAATAACGCTGAAGTTGCAGTACCAGAAGAGCTTCCATCTCTTTTGATAGACACTGCATTGCTTTCAGACGCTATAAATATATTAATAGGCTTTATAACAAATGCAGGAGACAGCGCAAAAGTCCACTTCTCTGCTTATCCTTCATATTTCTATATATCAATCGGAAGCAAAGGCAATAAGTGGAAGCCTACTATGCTCTCAGATGATCCATCAAGACTTCTTTTTGAAAAGATCGTATTGATGCATAGCGGTTCTTTCCGCTTTACTTCCTCAGAGATAGGCATATGTCTCCCATACCCATCACTATCAGGTTTAAGCCAGATAGGCTCTTCGAATGGAAAGGTGCTTTTCATCACATCAGGAGATAAAGATGAAGTTCCTCATTCCCTTGATGGTTTTGATGTGGTTAAGAAGAGAGAAGATGAGCTTATCGAATCATTTGCATTTGATGATGAGGTTGTCTCAATACTCTGGTCTAGTGCAACTCCGCATAAAGAAAAGTCGATAATCCTCAACTTGCTGAAGAACTACAAAGACACAAAAGACCTTCCGTTCTTGTTCTTTGGCCTGAAATCTCCAACGCTCTCGCTTGTAGCTGCATTGGAGCTTACAACTCCGCGTCAGGATAAAGCTATGATAATATCTGCTGGAAAGTTCCCAGAGAGCTTATCGCGGCTATCAGAGTTTGGCACAGTCGTAGAGCTTGAAAGCGCATCAAGAGTTGTAGGCATTGAAGAAGAGGCAGCTCTTATTATTCTTTATGAGTATGATGCAGATGTAATCAATAGAATAAGAAGTTCTAAGAGATTCATCAGAACTCCTATATTGATCACTAAAGATACTATTCTTATAAATGAAGCTGAAGAACTTAAGGAAGTTCCTAATGTGCTTATAGTCAACACGTCAATACTAGAAAGCGAAGAGTTCATATCCAGGCTTATCTCGATATTCGGAGGAGGGGAACTCCTTCCACCGCTTACTAGTGCGCTAGTAAAGAAATCCATTGCATATCTCAATAAGAATGCATCTCTTCAGATTTCGAGGTGGCAGCTGGCTGCAGCTGTGAATATCAGTGAAGATTACCTGACAAGGATCTTCAGAAAGGAGATAGGAATATCTCCATGGGATTACCTCAATAGATACCGAATTCAGCTTGCCTCTAAGATGCTTACTCAAACTGGAGCGAGCGTAAATGAGATTGCGCGTGACATAGGCTTCCAGGACCAGGCATATTTCTGCCGCGTCTTCAAAAAAGTCAAAGGCTTCCCACCAGGACACTTAAGAGTCAGAAACTGATAATTCTCTGCTTTTGTCTTGATTGTGCAAAAGCACAAATCTTTTGTGCATTATTTTGTGTCTTTTTTTGACTTCTGTTAAAAGCTATGCATGAATTGTACTGAATGTAGTTTGTTTTTTCTTTTTACCGTGATTTAGATTAGACTTACTGGTTTTGTGTTTACATGAAATCAGTAAGTTATTCTGCTGGGAGCGGTGCTCCTCCATTTAAAAAGAAAAGGTGGATTATATGGACAAGAAAAAGAAGCCAGCAGCTGTAAACAGCTCAGGTCTTCAAGTCAGCGCAGAAGCAGCTGCAACATTAAAGGCCAGGAATAAGGCAAAGCTCTGGAATGAGATCAAGAGACATGCCGGAGTTTATGTTTTAGGACTTATTCCTCTAGTTTATTACATTATCTTCAAGTATGTTCCTGTATGGAATGCTCAGATAGCATTCAAGAACTTCATGGCAGTAGACGGAGTACTTGGCTCTGCATGGATTGGACTAGACAACTTCAAAGCATTCTTCAACTCATTCTATTTCTGGCAGCTTATCAGAAATACAGTTATGTATAGTGTTGGAAAGCTAATCATCTCTCTTCCACTATCAATTATCCTTGCAATCTGTATTTATGAGTGCACACGCCCAGTTCTTAGAAAGATTGTACAGACACTTGCTTACCTTCCACACTTCTTATCATGGGTAATCATGTATGGTATTCTGCTTGCTCTCCTCGCTCCTGGCGATGGTGTTGTAAATGATATCATTAAGGCTTGTGGCGGCTCTCCAATCGACTTCTTATCAAATACCAAAGCATTCCCATGGGTTGTTCTCTTATCTGATGCGTGGAAGGAGATGGGCTGGTCTGCAATCATCTTCATTGCAGCATTGATGGGCATCGATGGTTCTCTGTTTGAGGCTGCTATGGTTGAGGGCGCAAATAGCTGGCAGAGAGTAAGATACATCACTTTGCCATCTATCAGACCTGTTATCGTAACAGTTCTTATCTTGAAGCTTGGCACAATCCTAGACGCAGGCTTCAACCAGATCTTCATGCTCTATTCTCCACAGGTTTACTCTGTCGGCGATATCATCGATACATGGGTTTACAGACAAGGTCTTCTTGAGTTCGAGTTTGGTCTCGCAACTGCAGTTGGTCTATTCAAGGGTGTATTTGGAATGATTCTCGTACTTCTTTCAAATACTATTTCTAAGCGTCTAAGTGACAGCAGCTTGTTCTAAGGAGAGAGAAAATGGCAAAAGAAAAAGCAATGAAGGCTCCAAGGAATCTAAAGCCTGAGTCAATGAATAAGAAGGTTAAGCTCACAGCAGCTGACCATGCATTCAATGTCTGCGTAAATATCTTCATGGTATTCATGCTCATCATTATCGTTGTACCACTATGGTCAACAATCACACTCTCTTTCCGTCCTGCTGATTACATTGGCACAAACTTAGAGGGTATGTTCCTTCCAATCTGGAAGTGGTCACCAGATGCTTATAAGGCACTGCTTGGCAACAATGGCTTCATCGATGCTTTCCTAAACTCATTCAAGATTCTCATCGGTGGTGTTCTATGTGCACTTGTGCTTACTATCCCAATGGCTTATGTGCTCTCTGTACATACACTTCCAGGTAGAAAGTTCATCAATATCATCATCATGATTCCATACGTTTTCAACGTAGGCATGATTCCTGCTTACCTCCTCGTTAAGGACATTGGTCTTATCAACCACTTACCAGCTGTATTCCTTCCAGGAGCTATAAGCACATATAACTGTATCATCATGAAGCAGTTCTTCGAAGGTATTCCTAATGAGCTCAAAGAGAGTGGTAGAATTGATGGATGCAATGAGACTCAGATTCTCTTTAAGATCATCATGCCACTGTCAAAGGCAATCATAATGACTGTTGGTCTCTTCTATGGCGTATCATTCTGGAACGACTTCTTCCATGCAATGCTCTACTTGAATGACAACTATCCACTTCCAATTCTTCTGAGAAACATTCTCATGGCATCTGGAATGAATGAGTATGTAGAGGTAAATGCATTTGGCAACGCACCTGTAAGTGCTATTAAAGCTGCATCTGTATTTATGTCTGCTATCCCTATGGTAGTTGCTTATCCTTTCATCCAGAAGTACTTCACAAAGGGTACTCTTGCTGGCTCTGTTAAGGGTTGATTTAGATTAATTTTCATAGTTATCGGAGGAGGAAACGAAAACAATGAAAAAAGCAATTATAGTTTTAACAATCGTACTTGCATCTCTTTGCTTGTTCTCATGCTCAAAGAAAAGCACAGAGACACAGAGCGCAGAGAAGACAGCTACAGCTACAACAACTGCTGCAGCTACCAAAAGCGAGCCTGTAACTATCGAGCTTTGGTATGGCGCTGCTATTACAGAAGCTGGTGCTGTACCTGATGACTGGGCTGGATATCAGATCCTGAAAGATAAGTACAATATCAACTTAAAGCTTACAGCTCTGCCTTCAAACGAGACAGACCAGGATGTAAAGATCCAGGCTGCTGGCGCTGCTAACAACCTTCCAGACCTTTTCATGGTAAGCCGTACTGTTCTTACAAACCTTGTTAAGCAGGGACTTATTGCAAGCGTTGACGACATGTATGACAAGATGCCAACAAGAACAGCTCAGCAATATGATGCTGCATCCAGAGCTCATACAACTATCAATGGTAAGAGCTATGGCTTAGCTTCTCCTGGTTCAATTGCTAAGAACGAAGGTCTTCTTATCCGTCAGGATTGGCTTGATAAGCTAGGCTTGAAAGCTCCTACAACTCTTGATGAGCTTTATGATGTTCTTTATGCATTCACTTTTAACGATCCAGACGGAAACGGCAAGAACGATACATATGGCTACGGCGCATATATCGAGTCTGATGCAACTCTCAAGGGCTATCCAGGCGCTAGACTATTCCCTATCATGGGCGCATTCGGCGTTGAAGGTCTTTGGTCATTTGACAGTGCAACACTTGGTCTCAATGTATATAAGCCAGAGTTCTATGATTTCATGGTATTCATGAAGAAGTGCTGCGATAATGGCGTTATCGATCCGAACTGGCTTTCATACAAGAAAGATGACTTCAGAGCTGCATGGAAGCAGGGTAAGTTCGGTGTAATGAAGGAGCAGAATGCTGCTTATGCTGCAACAAGCAACTACGCACCATTTGATAAGAACTTCCCAGAGGGGTCTTGGACTATTCTTGATCCAATCACAGGACCAAATGGCAAGGCAAGCATCGGAGCTTATGACCAGAACTTCAGAATCTATGCTATCTCTGCTAAGGCTGAGAAGGCTGGTAAGAAAGATGCTATTGCTAAGCTTCTTGAATGGATGAGCTCAGACGAAGGTTACTTCCTCTGTGGCTGGGGTGTTGAAGGCGTTAACTATGTTAAGGATGCTAATGGCGTTCCAGTAGCTGGAGACCTTGGCGACAATGCATTCTCAGGTCCTAAGGGTCAGGTCTATACACAGCTTAGAAACATGGTATTCTACAACTCTGATACAGAGCTTGCTTCAAGATACCCAACATACATCACAGAGACTTCCAAGAAGGAGATGTCAGCTCTTAAGGTTCTCAGAGAGATGCAGTCTAAGACTTGGACAGCTAATATCGGCGCAGGCACAATGCCTACTCCTAATGCTGACGTAAAGAGATTCTATGAGCAGTCTCTTGCAGAGTTCCTGACAGGCTCTAGAGCACTTAACCCAGAGAACTGGCAGAAGTTCCTTGATCAGTTCAATTCTATCGGCGGTAAGGCTTGGAATGACAAGGGCGTTGAATGGATGAAGGACAATAACCTAGTTCATTAATCAGCACTAAAAAATAATTGACATGCCGTCTTTTCTGAGACGGTATGTTTTATAAACAGGGGAATAATATGGAGACAAAGAAACCACTATCAATATTAATGGCAAAGAGCGTTGAGAAGCGCTATCAGCCAGGTATGATGAAGTGGCACTATGAGCATGGGCTTGTGCTATTTGCTTCGCTAAAGGCAGCAGAGTTGCATTCAGATCCGACTATCTATCCATGGGTTTACTCAATGTACGATAGACTCATCGAGAAAGATGGCACTATCGACACATATAGAGAAGGGGAGTTCAACCTTGATCAGATCAATGCTGGACGCGCACTTTTCACACTCGAGGATAAGAGCGGTGAAGAGCGTTTCCGCTTAGCTGAAGACAGACTCAAAAGCCAGCTTGTTAAGCAGCCAAGATGCAAATGCGGAGTTTATTGGCATAAGGAAATCTATCCATGGCAGATCTGGCTTGATGGTTTATATATGGAAGGTCCATTCAATGCTGAATATGCTGTAAGACATGGTGATGATAAATCACTTGATGATGTAATCAATCAGCTTGAAATCACTTACAATACACTAAAAGATTCTAAGACAGGACTTTTGTATCATGCATATGATGAGTCTCGTGGTCAGAGATGGTCAGATATCAACACAGGATTATCTCCTCATTTCTGGTCTAGATCTATTGGCTGGTATTTGATGGCTGTAATCGATGTACTTGATTTTACAAGAGAGAACCATCCAAAGAGAGATGTTCTAGTCTCCATCGTTAAGAACCTATCTTCAGCTGTGCTTCCTTTCCAGGATGAGAGCGGTTTGTGGTATCAGGTACCTGACCTTAAAGATAGAGAGGGCAACTACTTGGAAACATCAGGCACTTCAATGTTTGCTTATTCATTCTTGAAGAGTGTAAGACTTGGCTACCTCGATGGGTCTTTCAAAGCATATGGCTTAAAGGCTATTGAAGGAATCAAGAAGCTATATCTTACTGAAGAGAATGGCGAATACCACCTCGGAGGTATCTGCTCTGTTGCAGGCCTTGGCGGAAACCCATATAGAGATGGATCTTTCAAATACTACATACAAGAGAAGATTGCAACTGACGACTTCAAGGGCGTCGGACCATTCATATTAGCGCTTACAGAAGCTGAGCGATAATGAGACGCAGCAATGGGATAAAACCTGTTGCTGTTTTTTATTCACTACTCTGTGCTATAATCTTGGCTATGGATAAATATATGGATGAACTCAGAGAAAGCGCTGATTATATCAGCTCTATTCTCGGTGCTTTGAAAGTAGAAATCGGACTAGTTCTAGGTTCAGGACTTGGTGGACTTGCTGATGAGATAGAGAATCCTATCATTATCGACTATCATGATATTCCTCATTTCCCAGTTTCAACTGT
The DNA here is from genome assembly GCA_934247875.1 of uncultured Spirochaetales bacterium. Lineage (GTDB taxonomy): Bacteria > Spirochaetota > Spirochaetia > Sphaerochaetales > Sphaerochaetaceae > Ornithospirochaeta. Next base: position 5,746 of record CAKQJZ010000051.1, on the reverse strand, counting down.
TCCAGGACACAAAGGCAGACTTGTAATTGGACGATTGGAAGGCAAAGTAGTAATGTGCATGCAGGGCCGCTTCCACTACTATGAAGGCTGGACTATGGAACAAGTTGTATATCCAATCAGATGCATGCATCTTCTTGGCATTGATAACCTTTTCTTAACTAATGCTGCAGGCTGCGTTAATAAAGATTGGAATGCTGGAGATCTGATGCTCATCAAAGACCATATCAAGCTGATTGCAGATAGCCCTAATAGAGGAATGAACCATGATGAGCTTGGCCCTCGCTTCTTCGATATGTGCTCTGCATATGACAAAGGAATGCAAGGCGTCGTAAAAGAGGCAGCATCTAGATGTGGCATCAACATCAGAGAGGGTGTTTATTTCTTCTTCGCAGGTCCTAACTTTGAAACTCCATCAGAAGTTAAGTTCGCTCGTATTGCTGGAGGAGATGCTGTTGGCATGTCTACTGTTCCAGAAGCTATTGCTGCTAGCCAGATGAGAATGAAGACTGTTGGCATTTCATGTCTTACTAATATGGGTGCAGGAATTCTTGATCAGCCACTTAACCATGAAGAGGTTATTGAGACTGGCAACAGAGTCAAAGCATCATTCTCAAAGCTTGTAAGAGAAATCGTAAAGAACTGGAAGTAGCCTCTGATTCTTGTACAAGGCTCCTACTTTTTAGATAATAGCTATAGCTATGAAGATTCTAGGCATTTCAGATGCAACAGATACTCTGATTTATTCGAGTGTTGCTCCAACGCTATATAAAGATGTCGACTTGGTAATCTCCGCTGGAGACTTACCACTTCGATATTATGATTATATTGCAACAATGCTCAATAAAGATGTCTGCTGGGTATATGGCAATCATAACCTTGATGACTGGGATAGAATGATGAGCAGGGGCTCTGATTCTATGAAGGACCTCACAGACCTCAATCGCTGTGGAAAGATGTCTATGCTTCCACGCTTTGGCGGCATGTTTGCTGATGGCAAGATCATCTATGATAAAGCCAGAGATCTTATAATAGTTGGGCTTGGAGGTTCTTTCTTATATAACTATGGAAACAGCCAGTACTCTGAAAGTCAGATGGCTTGGCGAATCAGATGGCTTGCTCCTCGCCTGAGTGCTATGAAGCTCCGCTATGGCCGCTATTGTGATATACTCATCACTCATGCTCCTCCTCGTGGAATAGGAGATGGAGAAGATCTATGTCACAGAGGCTTTGAATGCTTTCTCGATTTCATGGATAAGTATAAGCCAAAGTATCTGCTTCATGGTCATGTGCATCTTGATGACATGAATGCACCTCGCATTACTGAGTATAATCAGACTAAAGTCATTAATATCTATAAGAACTTCATAATCGATGATGATTCACTTGGGAGGAGACGAAAGTGATTTCTAATCAATATGCAAGTCATTTAGCTAACGAAGAGTTCAATAGGGCTAAGAACAGAGCTAAGATCCAAGGTTTGATGAAGACACTATCATGGAAGAACAATGATCTGCTTTCCTGGTATGAAGTCACATCTATAATCAAGCCTAAGAGTGAGACTTATGTTGGTATGAGAACAATACCAGTAGATAAGATCATAGGCTCTGAAGGTCGCTATAGAGATTTCTCAGCTGCGTTTCTACCTAAGCGTGAGATGCTCCGTCACCGCTGGGTAAGCGTTGATGAAGCTCTTCACTCTGATGTTATACTTCCTCCTATTTCTGTCTATTCTCTTGGTGGCTGGTACTTTGTACGTGATGGCAACCATAGAGTTTCTGTTGCTAAAGCAATGGGGCAGGATTTTATCGATGCTGAAGTCGTTGAGCTTGATTCAGAGATTCCACTTGAGCCTGGCATGTCTATGCGAGAACTAAGGCGCAGAGTAGTGCAATATGAGCGAGGAATGTTCTTGCAGCAATATGGAAATCTCAATCTGCCTCTTGGCGATATTGTCTTCACAACTCCTGGCGCATATCCAGAGCTTGTGAACCACATATTAGTGCATAAGTATTATATCAATCAGGATATCAAGGATAGAGAGATAACACTTCAGGAGGCTGCTAAGAGCTGGTATGAGAATGTTTACTCTCCGATAGTCAAAGTCGTCAGAGATGAGCATCTTCTCTCTTCTTTCCCTGGCAACACTGAAGGAGACATGTATATGTGGCTTGTGCGTCGCTGGGATCAGATGAAGAGAGAAAACAAAGACTCCTCTATCGTCGATACTGTTAAAGCAGTCGAAAAGGAGTCTGGTCCACTTGGCACTTTAAAGCGCAAAGTCAAGTTTCTTCTTGATCAAGTGAAGAGGCAATAGCGTCTGCTAGTGCATCCATTTCATCATCAAGCATTTCGCCAGGTCTGTTTGGCATTATATCTCCATCTTTATGGATGTATGGTTCAAATGGTATGAACTCAAGTTGCTGCATGCGTGCCCAGCTATATAGGCCTTTTACTGCGTTCTTTCCGTCTTCACGCGATACTGAAGAGGATGCAAAGCCATAGAACTTCTTTCCTTCCAGTGCTTTAGTCTCATAGAGAGGCCATGTTGCATCAAGGAATGCCTTCATCTCTGCAGATGGAAGTGCAAATCTTGAGCAAGATCCGAGTATGATTGCATCTGCTTTTTCGAGTTTTCTGTTATTGGCAAGCGGCAGTGCTATGATATCTTCATAGAACTCGATTACTTCGCTCTTTTCATTTGCCTCAATGTGGAGATCTAAATCTTCAACCCTGTAAAGCCTTGCATCAACACCCTTTTCTTCAAGCTTTTCTTTGAGTGTTTCAGCGATTATATAAAGGTTGCCAGAAACTGAATGGATTATTATGTTCGCTCTCATAAAGCCTCCTTTTCTTAAGTTTAATCGAAAAGAGAAGCGATTTGTCAAAAACTAACAGAAAGCATTATAAATTCCATCCCTCTCCACAACTTCTACATGGCGGCTATATAAAGAAGAGAGGATATCGCTCTTTAGAAGTTCACTCTTCTTTCCGTCTATGACTATTTTCCCATCTTTCATGAGTATCACTCTGTCAACTTCCTGGATTATCTCAGAAAGCTCATGAGTGACCATTATTATAGTTCTTCCGCCATGTGCATATTCAGATATGACATTTCTCAGATCAGCGCGAGAAGGGAAGTCTAAGCCTGAAGTTGCCTCATCTAGCAGCAATAGCGGCGGATTTGTAATAGCAGCGCGTGCAAGCAGTACTCTGCGTTTCTCACCGCTTGATAGCGTGTTCATCTGATTATGCTTTTTTGAAAGCATTCCGACTTTCTCAAGTTCTTCATCTGCTCTTTTCCAGATATCATCTGTGACAACATGGTGGAAATCAAAGCCAAGAGATGAAAAGAGTCCAGAAGCTACAATCTCTCTTACAGGGTATGTTGTAGAGCAGAAGTTCTCTTCACTTGAAGATACATGGCCAATTAATGGTCTGAGTTCTTTTATTATCCAGCGCTCATTTCCGAATATTCTGTTCTTGTACTCATCAAGTGCCAGTGGATATGTCTTTCTTGCTATAACGTCTATAAGTGTGGACTTTCCAGCTCCATTAGGTCCTATTATTGCAACTCGCTCTCCTTCTTTGATAGTAAGAGAGCAATCATCTAGTATTAGCTTTCCATCTCTACGTACACTTGCATGGCTGATTTCTATTATATTTGGCATAGCTTTATTGTAGTTTTGGGCTAAATAATTCTCAATATGGGGATTGGAAAAAGACGATTTCTTATTTTAAATGAGTAAATGTATCCTCTTTTATTAAATAAAGGTTTCAACTTTTTATGCACTATATAGGATAGCTATTGCTTCTTATTCTTGCTTCCTTTAGGTCTACCTTTTCTCTTAGGTGTGTCTATAGCATTTTCTTCTTCATTTTTGCAAGATTCGAGCAATCCAAGAGCTTTCAGCGCTTCTTGGGCTCTCATGGTTATAGTCGGTATGATCCACTCTCCATCGTTAGCATCTCTTACCTTCTTTGCAGAAGATACAAGATCGAGAATCTGCCTGTAAGTGTAATCTCTATCAAGACCTGATGTCTCAATCATGTTCATAACCCGCATTGTTATACATGTCGATAGAAAGTTGATGAACTCTGTACCATAGACAGAGGCATCGGAATGGACTCTTGTATCATCAAACTGCAGTATCTGCTTGTAGATTCTGAAGCACTCCTCAACACCCCAGCGCTCTGTGTATGCCTTATATATTATGGCAGGATCAGCATCAAGATCAGACTCGAACACTATGGTTCCGAATTTCTTTTTCATCATATCCCATTGCTCTTTGTCATATACCTCTTCCTGTTTATGCCTCCTGTAATAGTCATACTCCTCTTTTGATGCAAGCGCTCGGTTGTAGAATGAGTAGAGATATATGCTTCCGGCCTTCAGCTTTCTATAGCTTACATCAAGATCCTTATCCTTAAGGCAGCCTTCATATGAATACATATCGTTGGCATCTATCCTCTTGTCATTTCTCTTGAGAGGGTTGAGCCAGTGGAGGTCCTTGTTCTTGTCGAATACAGTCTTTGCCTTCTTATGCGGGAAGCCCTTGTCTGCAAGCACAATGCCCTTTGTCACTTTGTTCTCTTCAAGGAAATCCTTATATGCAACGCTGTCAATTACGTTTCCAGGAACAACCTTTGAGCATATTGGCTCTCCTGTCTCTATTGAGAATGCATATATCACAGATACATTAAGGCAGCCTTTCTCCCTGCTTTTCCTTGATGCATTCGAAAGCGAATTGCATATGCTTGTATCATTCTTTATCGTTCCATCTATTGCCATGTGATGGTCTTTTGAGAATCTCTCGACCCTTTTCCTCATGAATTCGACCCTGCCAGCATAGTCCAGCCCTATATTGTTTATGAATCTTGAGACAGAGCTCTTCTCAAGGGAAATATCTGGCATCGAGATGCTCAGCCAGCCTCTCTCATATGCATCAGAGAGCATATAATCCGGGATGTCGGGTCTTGCAAGCCTCAGAAGGGCGATGACATACATGCGCTGCGCATCCTTGTAGTCATATACTGCCTTAAGCTCTTCGAATACAGAAGATCCAGCCTTCTCAAAGAATGCATATTCACCCCAGTCCTTAAGAGTGATCTCTCTTTCTGTTACGCTTCTTCTTCCTTCTACATATGCATTGTCTATTATATGGCCTATCACAGAGCCGTTTATCGGGACATTCTTCCCGTTCACTCTCTTGCATCCAATTCTCTGGACAACCATGTAGCGGTATTTCCCTCCGGTCTTATTCTCTTTGATGATTGTATTCTTTGGTCTGATTACGCTCTTTATCTCTTCTGGGATTGCCATATTGTACCTTCTTTACCATATAGTCCATAATATAATATAATATATGGCCTATATAATCAACTCTAGCAAGACTGAAAATGCGAAAATCAAAGCGAAAAAACAACCTCCAAACATGATGTAAACCATGTCTAGAGGTCTAATTGTTTGTGAAAACTTCTAATATAAGCGTTTTCTGGAGTTTATTGCTGGTTTGTATAGTTCATAAAGTCATGAAATCTTTAATTAAACAATATGGTTTGAGCTCTTATATTGCCTATATTTTTTGAAAAAAGATAAGAAAAAGTTTAGTCATTACGCATGAATCTTGAAAAAGCCTATTTCAAAGAGGGCAAAACTTTGATTCAAGCGTTGTAGAGGCGATTGAGAACTAAATAGCGGTACTTTCTTAAAGAAATTTCAAAATAGCTTATCAAGAAGAGCGAAAAA
>CAKQJZ010000050.1 GCA_934247875.1 uncultured Spirochaetales bacterium | reverse complement strand
AATATACAAGTCAAGAAAAATCTTAAAAACTTTTCAAAAATCTTTTTTAGGGGTGGGTTTTCATGCGTAACGACTAGCTAACTCGTTTATGAATTTATATTTGCCTTGTTCTATGCTAGAATATAAGCATGAAGAGCATATTGATAGGTAATCCATCCTTTGAGAATCTTATCACCAATGACTATATCTATATCGATAAGACAGACATTCTTTATAACCTTATTAAACTCAAAGGAACATATTTTTTCTGTTCCCGTCCTCGACGCTTTGGCAAGACTCTGACAATCTCAACGCTTGAAGCAATATTTCAAGGAAAGAAAGAGCTCTTCAAAGGTCTGAAGATTTATGGCATGGATTACGACTGGAAGGAGTATCCTATAATACACTTGGATTTAGCAATGATAAATCCTTCTACTCCAAAAGCTCTTGAAACGCAGCTGAATGAGAAGCTATTTGCTATAGCAGAACAATATGGGGTGTCATTTAAGCATTCTAAGTATTGTAACTCGAACCTTGACAGCTTAATAATAGCACTTAGCCAGAAAGGAAAAGTCGTAGTGTTAATTGACGAATACGATAAGATACTTTCTTCTAATATCTACAACTCTAATGTTGAAGAGATGAGAGGTGTGCTTAGAGGTTTCTTTGAGGTAATAAAAGCACAGTATAAACTTATTAGATTCGCATTCATCACAGGAGTCACAAAGTTTTCCAAAGTCAGCATATTTTCTTCAATGAACAATCTTATAGATCTTTCTTTCATCAGAGAATATGCAACTCTCTTCGGATACACAGAAGAAGAGGTAAAGCACTACTTCAGTGAATATATTGAACAGGGCATCAAGCGCACTGGACTTAGCTATGATGAGTACATGGCGAAGCTTGAGAAGAAGTACAATGGCAACAGATTTTCGCCAGACTCTGAAGTTACTGTATATAATCCAGTATCAATAGGGCTGTTCTTCTTCTATGGTGGAGAAAAATTCGATAACTACTGGGTTGAAACTGGTGGCATGAAGCTCTTGATGGATGTTGCGAAGCATATAGATTTCGATATCTCAAAGGATATAACAACGCCTATAAGCAAGTCAGACATCACAGTCTTTGATATTCTCGAGATGGCTTCTAATACTGTAAGTCCATATCAATACAAGTCACTGCTTTTCCAGTCTGGATATCTTACTATAAAGAGCATTAATCAAAGTGGTGATATCTTCGTGCTTGATTTTCCTAATGATGAAGTAGCCGAGGCTTATTCAGAGAATATTCTTGCATCCTACATGGGAAATAAAACAGGTAGCCTCTTTAAAAGCTCTGACTTAAGAAAATCGTTTGATAATGGAAATACAGAGGAAGCAATTGATAAGCTAAAGGCTGTATATGCATCTATTCCCTATGATTTGCTGAAAAAGGCAGATGAAGCCCACTACAGCACAGCATTCTTCTGCATGATGAAGGCTCTTGGCGCAAATATAGGCTCCGAGCTTGAGACAAGCAAAGGTAGGATAGATGCTGTCTTGGAGAACAAGACGCACATATACATATTTGAGTTCAAATATAATAAAACTGCAGATGAGGCACTATCTCAGATACATGAGACAAAGTACTATGAACCTTACCTTGGAGGAAAGAAAAAAGTACATCTTATTGGGATGAACTTCTCATCAAGTGAGAAGAACATCAACGAGTGGAAAGAAGAGATTTTATAGATACTTTTACACACTGAGCCAAGACCAATTGTTTAAAGCGAAAAACCCAAGCTTGTTTATTTAGTAGCTTGGGTTTATTTGGGTATATACTCAATTGTTTCTCATAATAGAGCCAACCATCTCTCGGCCTGCTCTAATCTTATGTTCTCTAACAAATAGTTCGACTTTGTCGTATTCTTTGTCTTCTATTAATCTGATGATTTCATCATGTTCTTCAGTTGAATGCAATGCTCTCTCTGGAGAAGTAGAAAAGACGCGTTTTGTTACAGACCACTTGTTCCAGATGTCTTCTATCATTTCAAGCAGTTGTCTATTATGCATATTGGCATATATACGCATATGGAACTTTTTATTAAGACTTGATATAGAGCTTAATGAACCATTCTTTATTGCTTCTTTCATTTCTTCATTGATTGCTTTGATTTCTTCAATATCATGTGAAGTCAATGAATCAATGCTTATGCGTGTTGCATACCCTTCAAGGACACCTTTAATGCAAAAGAACTCTTCAATTTCTGAAGATTCCATCTTTCTGACTGTTACACTTCTATTCGCACTGTATTCTACATAATGTTCAGATTCTAGCCTTTTGAAGACCTCTCTTATCGGTGTGTCACTAACCCCAAGCTCAGCAGATATTTGTCTTATTACAAGTTTCTCTCCAGGTTTATACTCCCCTTTTAAAATCTTATCGAGAATTTTTGTATAGACAATTTCTGCCTTTGTTTGATATTCAGTCATATAATCTCCCTTTGCTTATATGCTATATTCTATATAATAAATCATTTAATATTATAAAACCAATCTTTTATAATCGTCCATCGTATTTATATTCTTCAATTCAGAGCAATTTCCGACATCTAAATACTTTGTGTTTATTTCTTTTAAAAGGTTGATTACTTTCAAATTATCAGCTTCAAGCAGTCCCAATGCTTTATCTTGGACGCTACAATGATAAATAGCACATAAAGGATGAATTCTGCCATCGCTTGTTATTGGAACTAAAGCATCAAGTGAAGATGTCATCTCATTAAGTAGCTTAATGCCAAAGCTTGATGTAAAAAGGGGCAGATCGACAGAAAGAACGAATATATAATCTGTAGTGCTATATTTCATAGCGGAATATATTCCTGAAAGAGGCCCTTTATCTTTATAGATGTCACTTATAGCGGTGACTCTTTCTGCGTAATAGTCCTTATCGCCAGAAGCTAGCAGTATATCTTTGCAAAAGGAAAGGCTCTCACAAGCATGAGAAAGGAAGCTCTCGCCTTTATAATCCAAGTAAGCTTTATCCTTTCCCATTCTGGAGCTTTTTCCGCCACAAAGAATAACTGCTGTTACATCAGAGCGGGATATTGCCATGAACTTTCAAACCTTTTTCTCTTACCTTATTCTCAAAGATATCTAGAGCTCTGTTAATACACATTCTAGTATCTTCTGGGTTGATAACTTCATCAACAAGAAGATGTTCAGCCGCTTTATAAGGGTTAAGGAACTGCTCTTTATATTCAGCTGTCTTCTCTCTCTTCTCATCAGGAGCTTCATTCTTGAAAATGATATCTGCAGCACCTTCTGCACCCATGACTGCAATCTCAGCCATAGGCCATGCATAAGTCACATCAGCCCCAAGCTCTTTGCAGCACATTGCCAAAAACGCACCACCAAATGCTTTTCGAAGGATTATAGTTACTTTAGCAACTGTTGCTTCGCTATATGCATATAATAGCTTAGCTCCATGCTTGATTATTCCATTCCACTCCTGGTCTTTACCAGGAAGGTATCCTGGAACATCTACAAGAGTGACCAAAGGAATGCCAAAGGCATCACAAGTGCGAATGAATCTAGCAGCTTTTTCAGATGCATTGATATCGACACAACCAGCAAGCATTCTTGGCTGGCTAGCTATGATGCCAACACTTCTTCCACCCATATGAGCAAAGCATGTGATCATATTAGGCGCAAAATCCTGTTGATACTCCATATACTCATTGTCATCAACGATTTCAGAGATAACCTGACGCATATCATACATCTTGTTTGAAGCTTCAGGGACAATTTCCAAAAGTCTTGGATTCTTGCGATATTTATCATCTCTTGTCTCTTTGACAGGAGCTTTTGCCTTATAATTGCTTGGTAGGTATGAAAGAAGTCTTTTGATTGATCCAATACACTCAAGATCAGAGTTACATGCAAAGTGCACTACGCCACTCTTTCTTGTATGAGTATTGACGCCACCTAGCATATCTGCAGATATATCTTCACCTGTTACAGCCTTAATTACAGCAGGGCCAGTAATGAACATCTTACCTGTATTATTGGTCATGAATATGAAATCTGTAAGTGCTGGTGAGTAAACAGCACCACCTGCACAAGGTCCCATTATTGCTGTTATCTGTGGAATACAACCAGATGCTTTTACATTTCTGAAAAAGATACGGCCATAACCAGAAAGGCCATCAACACCTTCCTGTATTCTAGCTCCACCTGAGTCATTCATACCAATAACAGGACAACCTGCGTTATATGCCATATCAATGATGTTGCAAATCTTATTGGCATGCATCTCGCCAAGTGAGCCGCCTAGAACTGTATAGTCTTGCGCATACGCAAATACAGATCTTCCATCTACAGTGCCATAGCCAGTAATAACGCCATCGCCATCAATGCGTTTTTTATCTAGTCCAAAATAAGAACATCTATTAGTGACCAAAGAACCAACTTCTACAAATGTTCCTTTGTCGAATAAAGCTTCAAGTCTTTCTCTAGCTGTTAGCTTTCCTGCTGCATGCTGCTTTTCGGAATTTGTAGGATTTACTTCTTTTCTCTTTAAAAATGTGTCAATCGTACCCATTATAAAACTCCAATCTAGAACCCTTAAAAAGGATTCTAGATTCTATTTTTTTGATTGCTTATTACTCTTCGACAATTGCAACTGCTCTTGTCCAACCAGCTGTTGCACCTTTGAACTTGCAAGGGAATGCACATACTGTGAAACCTGTTGGGCTTGGGATGTCTTCGAGATGTCCAAGCTTCTCAATCTGGAGATACTCTCTTTCTCTGCCATGAAGATGAGTTGCCCAAAGAACACTCTTATCTCCTGTCTTGCGGTACTCTTCAGCCATAGCTGCAACTGGGCGATCAAGAGTCCATGCATCGATACCAATAGTCTTGATTCCCTGGTCTAAGAGCCAATCAAGACCTGCAATGCCAAGGCCTGACTGCATAGCAAGGTATGTCTTTGTATCTGTTCCCCAATACTTATCACAACCTGTATGAAGAAGAACGATATCCATAGGCTTCAGAGTATAATTGATCTTCTTAAGAGCCTCTTTGAGATCTTCAACTGTAATCTCATCACCTGGCTTCTTGTGTCTCATATCGAGAACAACACCGTCGCCATAACACCACTCTAGTGGAACTTCATCAACAGTCTTTGACTTCTTTCCTTCGCAAACTGGTGCATAGTGCCATGGCGCGTCAATATGTGTGCCTGAGTGGCTGCTGCCGCTTACTTTATCTGTAGCGAGTGCCATTCCATTAGGGAATGCAGATGGCTCAACGCCAGCAAGTTTTGCAAGTCTTGCAGCACCTGCTTCATGTGGAGAGAATTCAAATGTTGGTGGATATGGCTCTGTGCCATTGTTTTCATGTGGTAAGCTGATATCAATAAACTTTTTCATCGCGTGTCTCCTTTTATAAAACCTTTTCTACGATATCCTTGAACTCATCTTCTGTGATGAGTCTCTTCTTCTCTAAGCCAAGAGCCTTGACTCTTGAGAGCATCTCTGCAACCTGATCATCATTAGCTGTGAGATTCATCTTGTCTAAGTAATAATGAATAGATAGCTTACCACTTTTCTTACCAAGTACTACTTTTGCTTCTTTTCCAAAGTACTTTGGATCTGTTGCAAACATTGCAAGTGGATCCTTTACAACTAGATCAACACCGATACCTGATTCACGCATGTAGTTGCGATCACCAACAACCGGCTTGTTGTGTGCGCATGTAACGCCAGAAAGCTTCTCTACTAAGTGACATAGAGGCATAAGCTTCTCTTCCTTGTACTGAGTATCCATTCCAAGAAGGATATTCATGCACATAATCAATTCTTCAATAGATGCATTACCTGTTCTCTCGCCTAGTCCGTTAATACAACCATGAAGTACATCTGCACCAGCTGCAGCACCAGCAAGCTCTGTTGCTACTGCCATGCCAAAGTCATTGTGGCAATGAACTTCAATTGGAAGGCCATTGGTCATCTGCTTATACCATTTAACCATGTACTTGATTGTGTCTGGGAGCGCACAGCCCATAGTATCAACAAGACCTACAGAATCTGGACGAGCTTCTCTCATCAATGCACTAAATAGATTCTCAAGATCTTCTTCTCTTGCTCTTGTTGCATCATATGGAAAATAGCAAGCATAAAGACCGCATGACTTAGCATAGTTAATGCAATCTGCACTCTTCTCAAATACCTTTTCCCAAGTCCAATGGAACTGCTTCTCAAGTTTTGGATATCCAATTGGAACTTCAATTACAACACCCTTACAGCCACATTCAGCAGCCTTATCGATGTCGACTCTCATAGCACGTGCGAAGGCAAATACCTCGGCACCCTGAATCTTTGAAATTCTTTTTACTGCGTTGAAGTCGTCTTCAGAAACAGCAGGCATACCTGCCTCAATTCTTGTTACACCGACCTCACATAGGCCTTCTGCGATTTTGTATTTATCATCTGATGAGAATACAACACCTGGTGTCTGTTCTCCATCTCTAAGTGTTGCATCGTGCAAAATGACTTTCTGCTTTGGTTTGCTCTGAGAAATTACTTCCTCTTTCTCATTGTATGGACTAGCCCACCATGCATTCTCTTTAAAATAACTCATTTAAAAGTCTCCTTATATTAAAATCTTTCATTCAAATGAATAACATCTGATACATAAACAACTTGTCCAACAGAATAAGAGAAGCTATGCTTACCTTTTTCTGCTTCTAGAGAATCTTCGCTGACCAGAGAGAATACCTTTCCAGGACAATGCTGAGAGCAATATGTTTCAGCACCTCTTTCTCTGCGAGATGCGCAAAGATCACACTTATATGGATACTTCTTCTCATCTCCTGTGTTCTTATACATAGAGATTGCACCATAAGGACAAACAGATGAGCATAAGCCACATCCAACACAAAGCTCTCTATTGATTAAGACAGTTTCATCTTCAGCCCTGTAAATGGCCTTCTTCGGGCATTTACTCATGCAAACTGCATCTTTGCAGTGCTGGCATGAAATAGGGATGAAATCACAATTTACACTGTCGTCTTTGCCCTTGTTCTCAACTCTGAAGACAGAAACAAAACTCAAGTTTCCTGGAATGATGCCATGGCCCTTCTTGCATGCGACCATACAGCTCTTGCATCCCCAACATCGATCAACATCAACAATCATGAACTGTTTCATCACTATCCTCCGCACTTGAAATGCTGCACCAATATCCTCTTGCTACTACTGAACCAACACCAGCAGCGTACTTATTCCACTCAACTGTCTTATTGATGTTGTACTCATCCCACCAACCACTGATTGTCTGCACAACACCATCCTTCATTCCTAATGTAAAGCGTGCATAAGCGTATGCTGTACCTGCATTAGTCCTGACTAGAACCTTGCCGCCGTCTTTGATTCCATATCTCTCAGCAGTCTTTGGGTTGATATCTATCCAAGCCTTAGGAGACAACTCTTTTAAATATGGATTCTGTCTGTTTTCAGAAATTCTGAATGCATTCTCATGTCTTCCTGTTGTCATCAAAACAGGGAACTCTTCAGACTTCTTAGTAAAAGGCTCTGTATAAGTTGGAAGTGGATCGCAGCCCTTTGATAAAGCAAGCTGAGAATAGATTTCAATCTTTCCACTTGGAGTCTTAAATGGTCGAGTCTTATATACTCCATACTTCATTGGTGCATAAAGCCTACGCTTTGGAATGCACTCTTTGAATGTAAGTCCAGTTGGAGATAGGAGATAATCATAGAATTCTGCTGAATCCTTCCAGAAATACTTCTCTAAACCGAGTCTATTGGCAAGTGCGATTACAATATCTATATCGCTTCTTGACTCATCTGGAGTCTTCTCAACAGGTTGCTGGAATACTGTGAATGTATTGCTTGTCTGATATGAACTGATTACATTCTGTCTTTCAAGCCAGCTTGATGCAGGCAGTACTATATCTGCATACTTTGCAGTTGGTGTCATGAAGATATCACTAACACATAAGAACTCAAAAGATTCTATCCCTTTTACAACTTCATCTGAGTTTGTATAGCTGACAGCTGCATTGCTTCCAAAAATCAAGCCACAGCGGATCTTATATGGCTCGCCGCTGACTACTTGACGCCAAAGTGTAGGCATGTGAGCTGTTGGAACTGGTGAAAGCTCCTGTGTTAAAAGCGGGAACTCATCATAGCCACATCTCTTCTTCTGAACCTCTTCAGGCACATTAGAAGCCAATATGAAATCCAAAGTATTCTGGCTGATCTCGCCTCTTGAAGAGCAGACGTTATTGCTGCCTTTCTTTCCAATATTTCCAGTAATAGTAATCAGAATTGAGATTGCACGTGATACTTGAACGCTATCATGTACTTGGTCAACTGCTAAGCTTCTGATCATGCTTGCGCCCTTACTCTTTGCATATAGGCGAGAAGCAAGTCTGATCTTATCAGCCTCGACACCTGTTATCTCAGAAGCCCACTCTACTGTATATTGTTTTATATGTTCTTTGAGCTTATCAAAGCCAAAGGTATATTCTTCAACAAATTCCTTATCATAAAGTCCTTCGTCGATGATACATCTAATCATGCCTAGCGCTAATGCCATATCTGTATCAGGACGAATCTGTAAAAAGACATCTGCTTTAGCTGCACTCTCTGAAAGATAAGGATCAACAACGATTAAGAGTGCGCCTCTTTGACGAGCAGCCATGACGTCTTTTGCTCTGACGCCCCATGATGTTGGAGGGTTAACACCCCAACATACAACACAATCTGTTTCTGGGAAATCATGAGTCTCTGAATACTGTGCACCTCTGCCGAATGTGACATTACAGTCAATCAATCTAGGCCAAAGGCACTGTGCCCAGCCTGCAGCGCCATGGTTAGGAGTACCAAAGACATTAGCGAGTCTTGAATAGACTCTGCTCCACCCTCTTCTAGTACCCTCAAGCATAGCAACAGATTCTGGGCCATATTTGCTTTTGTACTCTTTGAGCTTATTGGCAACTTCATCTAACGCCTCATCCCAGCTTATTCTTTCGAACTTGCCTTCGCCTCTTTCGCCAATACGTCTAAGAGGATATTTTACTCTAGTCTCATTAGTCAGAAGATCTGGGCTTGCCAGGCCTTTTGAACACAGGAAACCATGTGTAATTGGAGATTCAGGATCTCCTTCCATTCTGATAATCTTCTTAGTATTCTTATCGCGTATTGCAATAGCTTCACATGTAGAATGACATGAGAAACAAACTGTCTTAACTGCTTCTTCATTATCAAGCAGCTTATACATTGGCTTAACATCGAGTAGAGGATCATATGACTCAACAACATGCTTACCTTCTAAGACTTCGTTGATATAACATTCTCTCTTTGAGTTATCATGCACGCCCCCACAGAGGAGCTGTGCATAATCACTTCTTTTTTCTTGAGGCGTTTTGATGTTTTTCATTTTATTAGCCCACAGTAACTACGTTCTTTTTCTTCTTAAGACATGAATAAACAGTAATAACTACAAACAAGGCAATTCCAATGATATCTGTCAGAGTGCCCTGGTAAATCATAAGAACACCTGCAACAATCAAAAGAATTCTGAAAGGCCAAGGAATGTCTGTAACAATAAAGCCAACGATGGCCATTGCAATAGCTGCTGTTCCGATTACTGCAAAAACAATAGTCTGAATAATATTCAAAACAGAGCCTTCGAGAAGCAGACCTGGTCCATATATGAATAGATATGGAAGGATGAAGCTTACGATGCCATACCAGAATGCCTTATATCCAACCTTGTTGAGATCTGCTTTTGCAACACCTGCTGCTACATAGCTTGCAAGAGCTACTGGAGGTGTAATAGTTGAAATACAACCAAAGTAGAATACAAACAAGTGAGCGCTTAAGAGTGATGCACCCATCTGAACTAGAGCTGGTGCAATAACTGTTGCAAGAACAAGATATGCAGCTGTTGTAGGCAAGCCCATTCCAAGAATCAATGAGATAAGCATTGTAAGAAGGAGTGCAATAATTAGGTGGCCATTAGAAATCTGTACAATCAGGGATGCAAGCTTAACAGAAAGACCTGTTACAGAGAGAATACCGCTGATGATACCTGCTGCAGCACATGCTGTTGCGATAGAGATTGTATCCATTGAACCCTGTTTCAATGCAAGTACAATATTCTTTCCAAATGCCTTGAAATCAAACTTGCCATTCTTATGCCACTGGTGAGGAATATAAACAACAAGAAGAACAAGGATAGAAATGTAAGCAGCCTTAAATGGTGAGTAGCCAACGACCATCATTATAATCAATGAAAGGATAGGTAAAGCTAAAGGCCAATCTTCTTTCAGTACAGTTCCAAGAGTCTTTGCATTCTCATTTACGCAAGGCTTCATGCCTCTCTTCTTTGCTAGAAGATGAACTACTATGAAAATAGAGAAGAAGTAAAGAATAGCCGGAATAATAGAAGCTTTCATTACATCTAGATAAGGAACACCAATGATTGATGCCATGATAAATGCTGCGGCACCCATAACAGGAGGCATTATCTGACCACCTGTTGCTGCAACAGCGCAAACAGCACCTGCTTCCTCTTTTGTGTAGTTCTCTTTGATCATCATAGGAATAGTCAAGCTGCCTGCAACTGCAACAACGCCTGCTGCTGAGCCGCTCATCATGCCTAGAAGTGCACAGAATATGATAGATGTCTTAGCAGCAGCTGCACTAAACTTGCTTGTGAAGCTTGATGAAACATTGAACAGGAACTCACCAGCACCAAACTGAGATAAGAATGCACCGTAAATACAGAACAGAATGATGTAGTTAGATGAAACAGAGATAGGTGTTCCATAAATACCATCACTAGTTGTGTATAGTAAGGTAATGATTCTTGTCAGGCTATACTGTCTTGTTCCAAGAAGACCTGGCAGGAATGGCCCAATAAATGGATAAATAAGGAATATTGCACTGATAAGAGCAAGCACGAATCCAACAGAACGTCTTGCTGCTTCAAGTACAACAATCATCATTATCAAACCCATGACAATATCAAGTGGTACTGTCTGGCCACCGCTTTCTGCAATGTCTGCATATCTGCTTAGCAAGTAAATGCTGCAAACTGCAGTCAAAATAAAGCCAACAAATCTAAGTACTGTATCAAATGCTTTTAGCTTCTCATTTTTCGTCCCCTTGACCATGAATACCAATAGCATCATTGCCAGAAGGTGGATAATTCTGATAGGCATAGTAGATATAGTGATTATACCTGCAACATTCAATAAGTGAAAAATGCTTACAGAAACAGCAATTGCTATAACTGCTGTTTCTTTGGTTTTCTTTAGAACCTTATTTTCCATGTTGAAAATTCCTAATTATATTATTTCTCGCTGAAATATTTCTTTGCTCCTGAATGAAGCTCAATAACAGGATCTGCAATAGTTGCTGCGTTAATCTGCTTAGCTGTTGCATTGTTCTGTGCAAACTCTTCGAGGTTGTCATATACAGAAGAAGCTACCTGGAAAACAGTATCATCATCTAAGTTTCTATTAGCGAAGAAGACGTTCATGATACCAAGTGCTCTAGCATCAGCAGCCATGCCATATGTGTCAGCTGGAACCATGATAGTTGTGTAATATGGGTAATCTTTCTCAATCTTAGCCATATCATCTGCAGTTACTTCAACAAATCTGATCTTCTTTGTTGTAGAGAGTTCCATTACAGAAGATGCTGGGTATCCAGAAAGAGCCAAAGCAACATCAACGTTACCATCTGAAAGCTGTGTAAAACCATCACCATATGCAATGTAGCTAGGTGTGATATCATTAATAGTTAAGCCATATAGGTTAAGCAGAACTTCAAGAACTGGAAGTGTACCACCACCTGCAGGACCAACAGCTACTTTCTTGCCCTTAAGATCTGCAATTGACTTAATTCCAGAAGATTCAAGTGCGATGATATGGAATACTGATGGATGAAGGTTTCCAATTGCCTTGATGTTCAATGGCTTTGTATATGGAGACTCACCCTTAACTGCAGCATATGCAAGGTTGGCATTAGTAATACCGAAATCTGCGTCGCCCTGATCTACAAGTCTTGGATTCTCAATAGCTCCGGCAGTTACTTCTGGCGCCATTGTTAAACCTGTTGCATGCTTATTAACAAGGTTTGAGATTTCCTGACCTACTGCATAATAAGCTCCACCAATAGATGCTGTAGCAATATTAATATTCTTATTCTTTACAGTAGCGGTTTTTGTTCCAGTATCAGCACTACTCTCTTTCTTTGAACAAGAAGGCATTACTAAAAGAACCATAGCAAGACAAATAACAAATAACAATTTGCTCTTTTTCATTTTATCTCTCCTTTTAAATTCTATATTATATAGGATTTGCTCTTTTTCTATATTATATAGGATTTTTAACTATGTAAAGTTTTATTTTTTTCTAAACATAAAAAGATGAAGAAACAACAAACGAAAAAACTGAATCTGATTGCCCCTCAAAAGAGAAAATCAAAGAACTGCTTGCTTCAAGATTTCATTTACTGCGCTCATGGATGGCATGCAAACAGGATTTGCTTATTTCTCCAATGAATATAAAGAATAAAGCATAAATATGGCTAACTCGTTTATGAATTTATATTTGCCTTGTTCTATGCTAGAATATAAGCATGAAGAGCATATTGATAGGTAATCCATCCTTTGAGAATCTTATCACCAATGACTATATCTATGTCGATAAGACAGACATTGTCAACTTCCCTAATTTTGTTCAACTAAAATAGATCCAATCATTTTAAAGATTTCATAACCCTTTGAAATGTAAGAATTTCGAGGGGTTTCTTATTGCATTTTGAGGTGAGCTATGCTATTCTGTATTTAGTTGAACGTTCAACTAAAGGAATAATGCTAATGAACTACGATTTTTCAGTCGATATCCCATACGATAAAGGCAAGGTTTACAAGGTCTTCAGAAAGGCCAGGAATGCCACCTACATAGAGCTTGAGCTTGCCAGCACATATCTCAAGGAAAAGCAGTATGCGGTCACAAAGAGAGCCCAGATAGGCAAGCTCTCAGCTGATGATGAGAATAAGATGAATCCAAATGAGAATTACTTCAGGCTCTTTCCTGATGCTGTTGTCCCAGAGTTCAGGGAAGGCGCATACAGAAGCTGCTGCCTGAAGATTGGAGCATATATGGTCATAAAGAAAGTCGTTGACTGCTATGGCCTTGATGATCTGCTGAAAGGCGTTATAGGGGATAGGACAGGTCTGTTTCTTGACCTCGCAGCATTTCTCATAATCACTGAGGACAATGCAGCGCAGTATTATCCTGACTTTGCTTTCAGCCACCCATTGTTCTCAGCCAATATGAGAATCTACAGCGATTCCTCTATCTCCAGATTCCTGAAGGAGATGACAATCGAGCATAGGATGCAGTTCCTCAATGAGTGGAACAGCATGATGGACCATAGACAGAGGATATATGTCTCATACGATTCATCAAACATAAACTGCCAGGCTGGAGACATAGATCTTGTTGAGCATGGGCATGCGAAGCTTGATGCTGGACTGCCTGTGATAAACAAGGCAATTGCATATGACAAGACAAATTCAGTCCCTCTGTTCTATGAGGAATATTCTGGATCCATAATCGACATCTCACAGTTCGAGCATATGATCTCAAAGGTGGTCGCATATGGATACAAGCATATGTCATTCATATTGGACAGAGGCTACTTCAGCAAGGACAACATCACATGCCTCGAGAGCAGAGGCTATGAATTCATAATAATGGTAAAAGGCATGAAGGATCTTGTCTCAGATATCATAGAGTCCAGAAAGGGCTCTTTTGAGACAAGCCAGAGCTGCAGCATAAGAAGCTACAAGGCTTATGGCACTACAGTTGTCTCACATCTTTTCGCAGATGATGAAAAGGACAGATACCTGCACATATTCTTCAATCCGCTGCGCCAGGCAAAGGAAAGGGAGAAGCTTGAGGCAAGGCTTGAGACAATGGAGAAGACCATAAAAGCGAACATAGGCAACTTCGTCACAATAGGTTCCGGCTATAAGGATTACTTCGATTTCTTCTTCAGCAATGATGGGCGCCTTCAGATGTACAGGAAGAAGGATGATGTAGTGGAGAAGCAGCTTGGCCTCTGCGGGTATTTCGTCATAGCAACCTCTGCAAAGATGACAGCAAAGGAGGCTCTTATCCTTTATAAGGGAAGAGATTGCTCAGAGAAGCTATATAGCGGTGAGATGACATTTCTTGGGGGCAGGAGCCTCAGAGTGTACTCAAATGCTGCTGCATCTTCAAAGATGTTCATCGAATTCGTTGCCCTCATAATCCGCAACAGGATCTACAGCCTTCTCAAGCAGGAGATGCTCAAGCATGAGAAGAAGTCAAACTACATGACAGTCCCCAAGGCCCTTAAGGAGCTTGAGAAGATTGAGATGGTCAGAAGAACAGATGGCACCTATAGATTAGACCATGCAGTCACTGCAACACAGAAAGCGATCCTTGGCGCTTTTGGCCTAAGCGATAAAGATGTCAGAGAAAGCGCTGAGATGATAAGCAAACTACTCAGGGATGGTGGTTCATTGGCTGATACTGCTACAGAAAAACAAGAAGAAGGAGATGATGATTATGGCTCGGATGAAGACGATTACCTCTGTTGATTCTAAGATTAAGAAAGTACAGGAAGAGATTGTTAAGGTTCAGCAAAGATACAATGATCTCATGGCTGAGCTGGAGAAGCTCAGAAATGAGAGAACTGAGATTCTGGGAAGGACTTTTGCAGAAGCATTTGCCAAGAGCGGAAGAACAGAGGAAGAGGTTATGACATTCCTCTCTTCTTGCAAGAAATGATAACCCCCAAACTTCCCATTTTTCTTTTAGTTGAACAAAAATGGGAAGTTAACAGACATTCTTTATAACCTTATTAAACTCAAAGGTACATATTTCTTCTGTCCCCGTCCTCGACGCTTTGGCAAGACTCTGACAATCTCAACGCTTGAAGCAATATTTCAAGGAAAGAAAGAGCTCTTC
>CAKQJZ010000049.1 GCA_934247875.1 uncultured Spirochaetales bacterium | reverse complement strand
ACCTGTATCAGAACTTCTTCATCACCTTTTCCTCCATAGAACTCTTCTCTGAGGCTATAGCAATCTTTCACATTTTTATTCTCGCCTGTATAGATAACATAGTATTCAGGAGTAGCTATCTTTGCTTTTTCTCTTCTGAAGAGATATCTCTTATTGCCTCCGATCTCGCGTTTCAGAAGCTCAACGCGATAAGCATGCATTCTGATTATGATATTCTCTGTCCAAGTGTCTTGTGCTTCTATCAGCAAAAGAAGTTCATCACGTACCATAAGTGCTATGTCGTTATAGTTGTCATTCACAATGTAGTTTCGGATTGTCACATCTTTAATATCGTCAATTGTGATGTCTTTATCCTCAGGATGAAAGACCTGATAAATCTCAAGACTGTACTTTGGCATTGAAAACAACATTCTGAAAACACTGTCTTTGACGCTGTGTTTCATGAGACTAGTAGTGTTCTGTTCTCCCTCCATTTGAGAACCTCCTACTATTCTATTTGCAATAATTTGAATTTTGACTAGTTTTTTCAGTGAAAAAATATGGGCGCTGCTTTTGCAACACCCACTTTCTGCTTATTCTACTTCACCTTTAACAGTGGCTAGTTCTTCTTCTTTTATAGGCTTTATGAACAGCATCTTTATCAGTGATGCAATCATGAAGATTACTAGTATGGCAATTATTGAGCCTAGTGCAACTACCATGTATCTTACGCCATCGTTGCCTTTAGCGCCTGATGCGAATGCCATCAATAAGAATGATAGGAGACCAATAGCTGCGCCCCAGATGATCTTCAGTACAGCAGGAGCTTCGTCGCCGATCTTCTTTCCCTTCATGCATAGTGCTGAAAGTACTGTTACTCCGTTATCTGCAGATGTAGAGAAGGATATGAACATTATGAAGAGGTTGATTGGAATCAGAATCCTATATAGCGGCAAGTTCTGCATGAATGTCCAAATACCTGCATAAGTTCCATCTTTAGCTATTGCACCTGCGATGTCTGCAACTCCATTCAATTGCCAGTTCATTGCTGTTGATCCAAAGAGTGAGAACCAAACAATTGCGAATACGCTTGGCATGATCCAGTTGACAATCAAGAACTCTCTTATTGTTCTTCCATATGATATCTGGGCAAGGAATACACTTGTTACTGGTGCATATGCAATCCAGAATGCCCATGTGTATATTGTCCACCACTTAACTAAGCGTTCTCCTCCAATTGAGCCTGTATCCATCATCCAGAGTGGGAACTTCTGCATCCAGTATCCAATTGAGGAAGTTGCTGTATTCATTATGTATGCAGCAGAGCGACCGAAGATGACTACGAATATCATGAGAGCAACATAGAATTTGAAGTTCAGGCTTGCAAAGAATCTGATGCCTTTATCTACACCGCTAAGAGAAGATGAGAGGTATAGGATGGTTGAGAAGACCATGATTATGAACATCATCGTAGTGCTTCTAGGAATATTGTAGATATTCTGAAGACATACTGTAACAAGGCCTAGAAGGGTACCGAGTGTGCCTACAGAGCCCAGCGCAAGCGCAAGTACAGATATGCAATCGACGATAGTTGCAAATACTTTGTTATGGCTCTTTTCTCCGAAGATTGGTTCCAGT
Source organism: uncultured Spirochaetales bacterium (assembly GCA_934247875.1). Lineage (GTDB taxonomy): Bacteria > Spirochaetota > Spirochaetia > Sphaerochaetales > Sphaerochaetaceae > Ornithospirochaeta. The sequence goes on along the minus strand of CAKQJZ010000049.1, from coordinate 13,560 downwards.
GTATTTGAAACAGCCAATGACTTCTTTCTGTTGAAGCATGTATATGCTATGCATACGCCGCATACACCAAATACTGCATATGGCACAAATGACCATTCATGGAAAGTTCTGCCAAGGCCAAAGAGCACAGCTTCAGCGCTTCCTGGCTCTATCTGGTAGCCTTCAAGCTCTCCCCAGACGCTTTCCATGAAGATTATAGGCTGAGAGATTCCAGATGATACTATAGTTGCTCCAAGACCACCTGTAAGTGTCATAGCAAACCACTGCCAGAATGGATATTTGGCTTTAGCATCTGGACCTCCGAATCTGATATTGCCTTTCTTTGTGAAAGTCATCAGAAGACAGAGAATCAATACAACTAAGAATATAAGCTGGAATAGCCAGCTTAAGTTTGTATATGACCAGTTAAAGGCTTTCTGGAAGTTGGAGATCAATATCTGGTTGTTGACAAGACCAATGATACCAGAGCCTAGAACAATTAAAAATGTTGGTATGAAAACAGATTTTCTGATTCCTTTATCCTTCATTATTCAACATCCTTATAGAATTCTTTTACATGAGAAATCAACAGCTCATTGTCACGTCTGCCTGGGTGGCTAGATCTCCATGATATGATGCTGTCACGCAGCATTGCTTCAGCTTTTTCTTCTTTAGCAAAGTGCTCATCATCTCGTTTCCAGGAAATAGCACCATTAGCTATAGTCATCTCAACATAATCTCTAGTTGCTTTCTGTACAAGAAGTGCAAGTGGATCGATATAGCTATCAGCATATGGTCTATATAGCTTATTGACATCAATGAGCGTTAGATCTGCGTTTCTGCCGACCTCTATTACACCTTCAGATAGCTTCTTTCCTTCAATCTTTGCACCTCCAGAAGTTGCCATCTTGAGAACTTTCATGTAATCAACACCGCCATTTACGCCTGTAATGCTATTATTGAGCCATGCAGTTCTGATTTCTCTCAGGTAATCCTGGTCATCGTCATAAGCGCAGCCATCAAGTCCAATGCCTGCATTGATTCCGAGTTCATGGACTTTGTTGATTCTGAATGAACCACTTCTTAAGCGGAGGTTAGAAGATGGGTTATTTACAAGCACAGCGCCACTTTCTTTGATAAGACGAAGATCCTCATCGTCCATATAAACAGAATGAGCAAATGAAACCCATGGGCCTAAGAAGCCTATATCATTATAGTGCTTGATGAAGTTCTTGCCCCATGTGCGCATTGCATACTCTCTCTGGTACTTTGTCTCAAGAAGGTGCAGATGGATATGCATGCCATGCTCAAGTGCATATTCCTTCATCTGTAGAAGTGCCTCGTCGCTGCACCACTGACCACCATTTGGATGAAGCTGTACTTCGCACCAGCCCTCTTCAATCTCTTCTTTCAAGTCAGATACGATACCTTCAACAAGGTTAAGGTATTCATCCATTGACATGATCTTATCTGTAATTCCTTTAGCAAAAGGTTCTCTGATTGAGTCTGGGAGTTCTGCTAAGAACTGATCTCTGTTGTAGTAGATGCGCTTATTCTGATCAAGGTAAAGAGGGCATAGAATGCTTCTGAGGCCAGCATCCTTGTAGCCATGAGCACTATCTACCATTTCCTTTCTGATATTCTGGAAGCTGTTTGGGTTGTGGCTATGAAGAACAGTAGCAACACCTGTGCTTGCAAGTCTGATGCCATCATAGTAGCAAGCCTCATAATGTGGAATGCATGGCAGCTTGTTGAGGTCCTGAAGCCACATCTCAAGTGCTCTGTCAAAGGCACCGAATGCAACAGGGGAGACGCCTCTGCCATGGTCATGAGCATCGATGAATGCAGGAAGAACCAGATAATCTTTATTATCTATTATTTCAGCTGAAGCATTCTCTGCTTTCAGTTTATCAAAAGCATCAAGTGCAGCAATCTTTCCATTCTCGATCAAGATAGCTTTATCTTCAGCTGCTTTCTCATCCAATCCATTCCAAAGGTATTTTGCTTTAACAATATATTTGTCCATTCTTCACTTCCTTAAATTAAAAGTGGCAACTCAGAATAATTGAATTGCCACTCATGATAATAGAACTATTTAGCTAGTTCAGATGGCTTTTTGTAGTTGAAGTAGAGGCATGCCTCTGTACCGCCATCTACAACAATAGGCTGACCTGTAATAGCCTTAGCTTCATCACTTGCAAGCCACATAGCTGTAAGTGCGATATCTTCTGGCTGAATCTTATAAAGGGAAGGCTGATACTTATCCAAGAATCTCTCTCTTGCTTCACCTTCAAAGCCTTTATTAAGAGGTGTGTCAACAAAGCCTGGGCATATAGCATTGCATCTGATGTTGCTTCTGGCAAAGTCTACAGCTATAGATCTTGTTAAGCTAAGTGCAGCTGCTTTAGCTGCTGAGTAGCCAATCTTATTAGGAGTAGGTCTTAAGCCATATGTTCCGACTGTATTCAGAATTACGCCGCCGCCTTGCTTTTCCATATAAGGTATTACAATGTGGCATGCAATGAATACTGCTTCCATATCGATCCTGAGAACCTTTCTGAAGTCTTCAATTGATGTAGTAACAGCAGTGCCAGTTGGGCTGATGCCTGCGTTGTTGTAGAGAATGTCGATGTGTCCAAATGCTCTGTAGATATCTTCAAATACCTCTGCCATTCTCTTCTCATCTGTGATATCAGCCTTATAAGCCTTAGCTTTGCCGCCTTTTTCCTCTATAGACTTAACAGTCTCTAGAGCACCCTGTTCGTTTACATCGATGACAGCGATTATGCCGCCTTCATTTGCAAACATCTCGCAGGTAGTCTTGCCCATTCCTGAGCCACCGCCTGTAATTGCAACTACTTTATCTGTAAAACGTCTCATCTTTTTAACCTCTTATATTTATTTACTTAACTGGGAATAGTGTCATTGCAATAGCAACACCGAATACAAAACGGAATGCTGCGCTTATAAGACCAACTTTCAATATAGTCTTCTGTGAGTATCCACCTGTCTGCATAGCCATTGGGATTACTGGGTTTGGCAGTGGTGTGATAAGTGAAGACATAGATGCAAGAGAGCAAAGGATTACACAGCCTCTTGGATCCATTCCCATGCTGCTAAGTGAGAGAACAATAATAGGGATAAGTACTGTTGTTACTGCCTTGTTGTAGAGTAGGGATGTCATGATGAAAGATGCCAAGAAGATGATTGCTCCGATTACATAGCTGTTAGTAACGTTGCCAAGCAGCATCTTGATAAACTCGCCAAGGTACTCAGCTGCACCTGTTGAGCTTAGAGCTGAACCAAGTACTGTTACACCTGCGTATAGCAGAACCATTGGCATGTTCATTGCTGTAATAGATTCTTTCTCTGAAAGAACACCAGATATTACTATTACAACTGCACCTGCAAGTGTTACAGCCCATGAAGGAAGACCGCACATAAGGCCGATTACTACTGCTACGAATACGCCATAGCCAAGGAACTCTCTTACAGGAGTAAGTGGTTCCTGCTTCTGAAGCTGGCCTGCCTCTTCAAGAGTTGTTACAGGAAACTCTGGCTCATTAGGGAGGAACTTAGGAATGATGAAGATTGCAACTAAGAATGTGATTATACCGGTAGGCAGGAATACAAGTGTCTCTGACCACATGCTGAGAGGATTGCCAGCCCAGCCATAAGATTCAAGGTAACCATTCTGTGTAACAAACCAAGCAGCATAAGGACCAATAGGCTCAATTATGAATGAACATGAAACTGTTACAATCGCAATAGGGTAGAGCATCTTTGTTGGGCTGATGTTCATTTTCTTACACATATTCTGTACAAGAGGACATACCATAGCAAAGAGTGCAGCAAGAGATGGTACGAATTGTCCAAGAATCAGAGTAACAAGTGCGTAAGAAGCAAGAATCTTGGTAAATGAACCATCGTTGACCTTATATAGAAGGTTTGAAAGATGGTTGACCATCTGAGTTCTTGCAAGTCCAGCTGCTACTATGAACATTGCAGCCATAGTTACTACGTTGTTGTTGCCAAAGCCTGCAAAAACTGTCTTAGCATCAACACATCCGCCTACAAACAGTGCAACAATAACACCCATACATGTGTAGGCCATAGGGATTTTCTTGATGAAGAAAAGAATAATCATTGCCAAGAAAATCAATAAGCATAAAACCATTGTATTCATTCATGGTCCTCCGAGAAGCTTGAATTTAGGCATAGGATAGAGAAATGGAAGTAGTGTGTAAAATACTATTTTCAAATAGCTAATATGTAAAAAATACATATCAGAGCATTGTAAATAGAGTTTTACATACTAATTGAGCTAAGTTTTATTTACTTTTAATATAAGTAAATAATTAATTATTTTACTACATAAATAGTTAAGAATTTATCGACAATAAAATATCTATTATTCACAATAATTTTCATTGATGATATTCTAGCTAAGTGAATATAAATTACGACTACTATAAGATTTTCTACTATGTAGGTAAGTATAAGAACCTCTCATTAGTTGCTAAGCTTCTAAATAGCAACCAGCCTAATCTCTCAAAGCTAATGAATAAGCTTGAGATGCAAATGGGCTGCAAGCTGATGATCAGGAGCAATAGAGGAATAACTCTGACAAGGGAGGGTGAGAAGCTCTTTCAGCATGTCTCAATTGCGTATAATGAACTAAGAGCTGCTGAGGCTGAGCTATCTGCTGAAAATGACTTATCTGCAGGTGTGATATGCATAGGCGTAACAGATGCAGCATTTCAAAGCGTAGTTATTGATTCAATAAAAGCATTCAAGAGCGAATATCCGAATATAAACATATCGATCTTTTCATATACGACAAACCAAGCAACAGATGCATTGAAATCTGGAGTAATAGATTTCGCTGTTGTAAATGGACCTGTATATAAAAAGAATGATTTCAATCAGACTCCGCTATTGCGTTATAAAGAAGTAGTTGTTGATTCAGCTATAAATAAGCACTGGCCTCATGATGAGATAAAACTCAAAGAACTATTGAAGCTTCCGATTATCGGACACTCCAGCTACACATCCAGTGCTGATTTTCATAATAAATACTTCGCAGATCATGGAATAGAATGGAATCCAGATATTGGAATATCAACATGCAATGTGATGATTCCACTTGTAAAAGCGGGGCTCGGAGTTGCATTTGTCCCAGAATTCTTTGCATCCCCTGCTGTTGCTGAAGGCTCTGTAAGAGTAATAGCACCAGATGGCTTTACACTTCCAAAGAGAGAAATCCTCCTTCTTGAAGACCAAAGAGAGCATTGCAGCATTGCAGCTAGAAAGCTACTGCAGCAAATAAAGCGTGACTATAGGCCTAATGCTTATATTATGAGCTAGCTGATATTTTTCCTTGAATTTGCCTGTTGATCGATATCTCAATTAAGTAACCCTTATTTGATGTTTAGTGAGAAATCGAAATAAATCACTATGAAATAGAAAATTATTTAAGAAGTTGGGGCCTTCCCGGTTTGGTTAAGGCGTGTTTAGATAAGCTTATGGCTATTAAAAAGGTTCTAGCTCTTAGCTTAATTCTTATCGTTGTTTTATCTGTTGTTTTGTTGTCTCAAAGAGAGCATGTTAAGGAGCCAGAATCGTCAGAAGAGAGTATTGAAGAGCCGCAGTTTTATGTTGATAAGTTTGGTTCTTTGATTATTGAAACAGAAGACTCTATTTTTGCGTTCCAGGATGATATCTACATAGAGGATCTCTTTTCAGAGCCAGTAACTATCACTTTCTCTTCAAGTGAAGTTCATCTATCTTTCTCAAATTCAGGAAGGCAGGTCAGTCTTCCTATTATTTAAAATGGAGGAAATAGATGAATAGAGTTTTCACACTTTTATTAGTTGTACTTATTCTTCTAGCTAGCTGTAATCCAGCAATGGATTGGGAAGAGATTGAAAATGGTGTTGTTGAAGGGGAAGGCAAAATAAACACTATTACTACACTTAAAGTAGATAAGAAAGAGTCTGCATCTCCTTATTTCTGTGTTCCGAAACCAGAGAAGATTCAAGAGTTCCTTGGTGAAGAGTTGGTTATTGATATCAAAGATCAAGATGCGACTGAGATTGTGTTTACAGGAAGTGATACTCATACTTTCTATGCTTCAGATGAAGGCGATGAGATTACTCTTATAACTGAGAATCCTTTCAAGTTTAATTATACCAAAGATGAAGGTGGTAAAGTAATTCTGATTACATTTGTCTTCTCTGATGGCAAGTCTATTGAATGTGCAAGGATTTGACATAAGACTTAACTTAATTATTTCTAGTACCCTCTTGTTGTTATTTCAATAAGAGGGTTTTAATTGATAATAATTATCAATAATCTAATTGATTTAACTTTTGATTTTACTTAAACTATGTTGGAGTTAGTGGAGGTTAACCATGAAGAAAGCTCTAACAATCTTATTAGTTATGCTACTAGCTGTTTCTCTTTTTGCAGAGGGTGCTAAAGAGAGCAGTGGTATTACAAAGTCCCCATTCTCTGACGATGTTGAAGTTCGTGTTGTAGCTCTTAAAGGTCCTACAGCAATGGGTATGGTAAAGATGATGGATGAAGGCAAGTATACCTTCTCATTGGAGTCTGCTCCTGATGCTGTTGTTCCAGCTATTGTAAAAGGGGAAGTTGATATTGCAGCTATTCCTGCTAACCTTGCTTCTGTTATTTACAACAATACAGGCAAAGTAGAGGTTCTTGGAATCAATACTCTTGGTGTGCTTTATATCTGCGGTTTTGGCGACAGTGCAATTACCAGCGTTGATGATATCAAGGGAAAGACTATATATGCATCTGGTAAAGGCTCAACTCCTCAATATGCTTTAGAGACTATTCTGAATTCTCTTGGCTTAGTTGATGGAAAGGATGTTTATGTTGAGTGGAAGAGTGAGCACGCAGAGTGTGTTGCAGCGCTTGCTTCTTCTAATGGCTCTGCACTTGCAATGCTTCCTCAGCCTTTTGCTACTACTGCTATGATGCAGAATAAGGATATCCATATTCTCTATGATATGAATGATGCTTTTGAAGCTATTGCTGGCACTCCTCTAGTTACTGGTGTTGTTGTTGCTAGAAAGGATTTCATCAAGGATCATGAGAGTGCTGTCAAGGCTTTCCTTGAGGATTATAAAGCAAGTGTTGAGTTTGTTAACTCAAATACTAAAGAGGCTTCTGAGCTTATTGAGAAATATGGTATCATTAAAGCTGCAGTTGCAGCTAAGGCTCTGCCTTATTGCAATATCACATTGATTACAGGTAATGAGCTTGAGAAGACTCTCAGCGTTTATTTAGAGGCACTTTATGCACAGAATCCAAAGAGCATCGGACAGAAGCTGCCAGAAGCAGACTTCTACTATCTATAAGATAGCTTCAGTTCTATTTTGGATTCTTATCTGGTTTATAGCTTCTCTTCTGATAAAAGAGGAGCTATTTTTGCCTTCTCCATTCAAGACTTTTGAAGCGCTTCTTTCTTTAGCTTGTGAGAATTCATTTTGGAAAAGCATACTCTTCTCGCTTTCCCGCGTTACGCTTGGCATTGTGCTTTCAGTTGTGCTTGCTTTGGTCTTTGCGCCTTTGTCTTATAGGTTTTCTTTTGTCGAGTCGCTTTTGGATCCGCTTTTGAAGACAATCAAAGCAACTCCTGTTGCTTCTATTGTCATTCTGGTGCTTCTTTGGATCAAAAGCAAAAACCTAAGCGTCGTAATTTCATTTCTAATGGTATTCCCTGTTATTTATACATCACTGCTAGAAGGTCTTAAGAATATCTCTGGTGATATCATCGAGATGGCTGATGTTTATAAAATCAAGGGCTTTAAACGCATCAGATATATTTACATCCCGCTTGTGATGCCTTTTTTCAAGGCATCTAGCAAGACTGCGCTTGCTATGGGATGGAAGAGTGCAGTTGCAGCAGAAGTCATTGGACTGCCTGCATACTCAATAGGCTCTGAGCTATACTCTTCCAAAGTCTATTTTGATACTCCGCGGCTTTTTGCCTGGACGATTGTCATAATCATGCTCTCTATCATATTCGAGAAGTTCTTCTTAGCTCTATTGGCATTCTTGGAAAGGAGGCTTATAAAGTGATAAAGCTCAGCCTTAAAAGAAAAGCATTTGGTGAGAAAGTAGTCTTAGAGAATATCAACATCACGCTTGAAGATGGCAAGCACTACATAATTGAAGGTCCATCAGGGGTAGGTAAGACAACGCTGATGAGAATACTTTCATCACTGGACAGAGACTTTGATGGCACTCTAGAGAGTGATAGAGTCAATCCTATAGTCCTTTTCCAGGAGAATAGGCTTATAGAGAATATGGCATTGCTTTCAAATCTTAAAGCTGTATGTGATGATAAAGAGAGGATAAAAGAGGTCTTAAGGAACTTAGAGCTTGATGGGGAGCTTGATAGCAAAGTCAATACGCTCTCAGGCGGCATGAAGCGCAGAGCTTCTATTGCTCGCTCTCTTGTCTCTTCTTATGATATCTTATTCCTCGATGAGCCTTTTACTGGTCTAGATGAATCATTGATTGACAAAGTTGCTGAGTATATTAATAAAGAAGCTTATGGTAAGACTATTGTTATAATAAGCCATGATGCAGAGGATAAAGAGAGATTTTCTGCATGCCCAATATGCTTGGAAAAGGAGTGAATATGGAAAAGCTTCCAAAATGGAATTTATCATCTATATACAAGGAGCCTCTTTCAGAGGAGTTTTTATCTGATATAGAGAAAAGCAAAGAACTTGCTAAAGAGCTTGTTGAAGCTGCAAAAAGGAAAGATTCTATTCTTTCTCTGATTGAAAGAGCTGATTATCTTAAAGCGCTTGTTGCTACTTACTCTGCGTATGCTTCTGCGCTTCTCAGCACAGATACATCGAATCCGATGTATATCAAGTCTGTTTCTTTAGCTGAAGAGGGAAGTGTAGCTGCAAGCGATGCGCTTAGCAAGCTCTGCTACTACTTGAAAGATAGAAAGAGTGAGTTCTCATCTCCAGAGCTTGAGCCTTATAAGCTGTTTCTCCATGAGATTGCTGTTGAAGCAGATCATCAGATGTCTCCTGAAGAAGAGAGCCTCGCTAATGATATGATGAGAGTATCAGCATCAAGCTGGGAGCGCTTACAAGCTTCTGTCACTTCTTCAATCGCAGATGGCGATAAGACTCTTATTGAGCTCAGAGGTCTTGCAACTAATCCAGATAGAAAGGTCAGAGAAGACGCTTTCAATCGTGAACTGAAGATCTTAGAGCAGCATAAAGTTGCGCTTGCAGCGTCACTCAATGGCGTTAAAGGCACTTGTCTGATGCTTGAGAAGCGTCGTGGCTGGAGTGATCCTTTAGATAGATCTTGCTTTATGGCGCGCATTAGCAAAAAGACTCTTGATGCTCTCATTTCAGCTCTTGTTGATGCGCTTCCTATGTTCCGCTCCTATTTCGATACCAAAGCTAAGCTTTTAGGTATCGACAAGATGGCTTTCTATGATTTATTTGCACCTGTTGGTTCTCAAGATAAGCGCTATACATTTGAAGAAGCAAAGAAAATCGTAATCGATTCTTATACAGGTTTCTCTAAAGAGATGGGTGATTTTGTGCGAAGTGCATTCGAAAACGAGTGGATTGACGCTGAGCCGCATAAAGGCAAAGTAGGTGGTGCTTATGACACTGCATTCCCTTTGAGAGGGGAGTCACGTGTACTATGCAACTTCGACTACTCATATGACAGTGTATCAACAATTGCGCATGAGCTTGGCCATGCTTATCACGATAGCATCGTGAAAGATCTGCCAACTTCACGTGCTGAGTATCCTATGACACTTGCTGAGACTGCATCTATATTTGGTGAGCAGATTGTATTCCAGGAAGTGCTTAAGAGCGCTACAAAAGAAGAAGCACTCCCAATCATTGAGAGCTTCGTCGGATCTGCAGCTCAGGTATGTGTAGATATTCTATCTAGGTTCTACTTTGAGAAATCTGCATTTGAAAAAAGAGAGAGCGGGGAAGTTACTCCAGATGAGTTCTCTCGCTTGATGCTTGATGCTGAAGAGAGAACTTATGGCGATGCACTATCTATCAAGCATCCATATATGTGGGCTGTTAAGAGCCACTATTATAGTGCTGAATTCAGTTTCTATAACTATCCATATGCATTTGGTCAGTTATTTGCATTAGCTCTGTTCTCAAAGAAGGATTCTGTTCCTGACTTCCCTAAGCTATATAAAGAAGTACTAGCTTTAACTGGTTCTGAAGATGCTGTTGCAGTAGCTAAAGCAGCTGGTTTTGATATCGAGAGCAAGGAATTCTGGCTAGATGGCATCAGCGTAATAGCTGGATATGCAGAGAGGCTTAAAGAGTGGCTCTGAAAATCGAGAAGCTTGTAAACGGAGCATTTGGCCTTGCTCATGTTGATAATCGCATTGCGCTTATTTCTGGCGCTCTTCCTGGTGAAGTCGTAGAAGTCAGTGAATTAAGAGGAGAGAAGGGTGTTCTTAGAGGGGATGTATTGAGTGTTCTTGAGCCATCTCCGCTAAGAAGAGAACCTATCTGCCCTTATTATGGTATTTGTGGCGGCTGTGATTTCCAGATAGTAGGAGAAGAAGACAGCGCTAGACTTAAAGAAGAGATTGTCAAAGACAACCTCATTCGTCTTTCAAAGCTTGCTGAGCTGCCTGAGTTTGATAGCCCTGAATATGGATCTATTTTAGGCTACAGAGTACGCGCAAGATTCCATGTAGACCTAAAGAGCAAGAAGCAGGGTTTTCTTGCTTCTCGCTCAAACTCTATAGTTGAAATCAAAGAGTGTCCTATTTTAAAGAAAGAATTATCTGACCTTTTAAAGCCAGGTGATGAGAGGCTCTTTAAGGCTGCAAGGTCCTCGATGTTTGAGAACAGAATGAGCAGAACTGGCTTTGCTGAAGTTCCAGCTTTCAAAGGAGATGATGAGATATCATTATCAGATAAAGCTGTTGCTATCACAGTTGGAGACATAAAGTACTATGTCTCATCACGTGTGTTCTTCCAGTCTAATCCAGCGCTTTTATCATCACTTCTTGACTACGTCAAAGCTAATGTAGTTGGAGATGAGATAATGGACCTCTATAGCGGTGTTGGTACATTCTCTGCTGCATTTGAGAATAGCAGTAAAAAAGTATGGGCAGTTGAAAAACAAAAAGAGTGCTTGATTCTCTCTAAGCGCAATGCACCATCAGCTTCTTCATTCACATCTGATGTAGCACTTTGGGGCAAACGCATGGGACGCAGAGTATCTACTGTAATAGTAGATCCTCCACGCACAGGACTAGGCGAGGGAGTAGCAAAGATGATTGCTTCATGGAACGCAGAACACATTATCTATGTAAGCTGTGACAGTGTAACACTCTCTCGTGATCTTCCTCTCTTTGAAGCCTACAAACCAGAGCGTGTCAAAGTCTTTGATTTCTACCCTGGAACAAGCCATGTTGAGACTGTAGTATTGATGTCAAAAGCACAGTAATATAGTTCGATGATTCGTTCAATATCGTTCGGACATCATTTCACAGTCTGAACCGTTCTCGTCCTTGGAAACAGGTCGAGGGCGGTTTTTGAGAATTATATCTTTTCAATTAACAAATCTGTTTTCGGCACTAAATTCGACAATTAGCCCGTTGTAATCGCAGAGTACCAGTGGTATCATTAGTTCGTAAGATTTAATGTAATGGAGAGTTGGTACTCAAATGATTGTTTTAAGCTTTGCTTTAAATCGCATTTACGGATTTAATGATTTCAATATCGATTTTACCTATCCGAAGAAAATCGTTAATTCCATTATCGAAGATGAACATTTGAACGGCAGAGAACGCTTCCGATATAAAAAAGCCGTCATTTTAATGGGTGCAAACGCAACGGGAAAAACCAGTCTCGGAAAAGCACTGCTTCGCATTTTGGGATACATCTCCTCCGGAAATCCTTCGCTCTTGTATGACATGGTTTCTGGTGAAAGCGGAACCTTCTGTATCGATTTTGTCAACGGTGATTATCGGCTGCAGCGCATTTATGCCACTATTGTTCCTGCTAAAGCCACTGTGGATATTCGCTATGAAACCGCTGACATTGGAACTATGGATTCCTATGAGAAGTGTACTGCCAGGCTGACCGATCATACTGCTGAAGCCACTCAAACATCCACAGCCTTAAAAAATTGCGTCGGTAGCTTCCAATATCGTTTTGCCTATCCCGAAATTGAAAAATCGCTTAAGCTGACAACGGCTAATAAGAAGATTCTTCTAAAAACGCTCAGAGCTGTAATTGGCACACTTGACCCTACACTTCAAGATGTCCGAGTGTCTAAGGATTTGAAGGATACTTTTATTATCCGTCGCAACGATACCGAAATCATCATTCAAGATGGAAAATTGCTGAACCGCGACATTCTATCCAGCGGGACAGCCGAAGGTATCGATGTTGCTATGTTCCTAGCTTCTATGATTACACGGGAAAGCAGCTTCTATTATTGTGATGAACATTTTTCTTATATTCAAAGCGATATCGAAAAGCGTATCTTTGGCATCATGTTGAGCTTGCTTTCTAATGATGAGCAATTGATTTTCACCACTCATAACACAGATATGCTTGATTTGAATCTGCCAAAACATAGCTATGTTTTTCTACGGAAACAGTTAGAGAATGGCAGTTATAAAGTTTCTGCTATCTCTGCGTCTGATGTTCTGAAACGCAATACAGATTCTTTGCGCAATGCAGTAGAAAACGATGTATTCTCTTCCTTGCCTCAAGATTCCCTGTTAGATGAACTGGAAATGGGGTGGGCAAATGGACAGTAAGTGCATCTACTATGTTGAAGGTCCATGTGAGCAACAGCTGATTGCTTCGTTAAAAGAAAAACCTGCAAAACTTATTCCATGGAAAGTGAAGGTCTTTAATGTTGTTCAAAATCTAATTCCAAAATCGCAAATGCTTTCCATCCAAGCTGGCACCATTGTGATATTGGTTTTTGATACGGATGTTCCTATCACAGCCAATCTCCAGAAAAATCTGGAATTACTTCGCCGTTACTGCGGAAAACTGCGAATCGTCTTCTTGCCGCAAGTATTAAACTTGGAAGACGAGCTTACGATAACTAGCCGAGAAAGCCCACGAGCTTAAGCTGTGGGATGAGAGCTTCATATCTTATTATTTGCTGCGTTTGAGATGATTTTGTTGGACTTAAATTATTATACGTGTTAAAATTAACATATACAGAAAAGGAATAGTCTGTTATTGAAAATCTTTAAGTATCTATCTTAGGAACACTGCTGATACGTTATGTATTGAGGACCAGAAGAACGCATGAAGTCTTTAACCGTCAAGCTTTATAATGATGAAGATTGCAAGTATCTTAACGACATGATCATTGTCGGAGGCATCATATACAATACTGCAATCACTATCATTCAGGATGATTATAAGAAAGAAGGGAAGCTTATGAAGAAGAATGACCTTCAGAAGATCCTCAAAGATATGAGAAACAGCGAAGAGCACAGCTTCTGGCAAATGGTAGGAAGCCAGGCTGTCCAGGATATAACAGATAGGA
>CAKQJZ010000048.1 GCA_934247875.1 uncultured Spirochaetales bacterium | reverse complement strand
TAATACAAACAGGTTCCTGATTTAATCCGAGTGCATGTTCATGCACTAAGCGCTGCATATTCTTTCATGCGATTTTACTTTTGCAATTTTCTCTTCAACAAATGATTTAAAGCTGCATGTTTGCAAATCCAGACAATGTGGTTTCTGCAAGTTTTATCAGGTATTCAGCCTCTGCAGCAGCAGATACTCCTTCATCGGAATTGATCCATTGCAGCATGGCTCCTTCAAAACCTTTTATGAAAAACAACTCTGCAGTGTTTCTTAGTTTTTCGTCTCTTATCTTTGACAACATACCATCAATCACCTTATGAAAGTCAGGAAGAGAACTTTCTATCAATGTGGGAAGATAGCTTCCATCATTAAAGATCAAGTTGGAAAAGACCTTGTTATCTTTCATGAATAAAAGTATTGTCTCAAGGTCAAAACCATTCTCACTCTCGCTTTTTAAGGAATATAACTTATACGCTTTCTTGTATGACTGAATGAAGTAACCATTTGCATACTCCTTTAAGACGTCAGTTATGCAGGAGTAGTTGTTATAGAACGTGGTTCTGTTCACAGATGCTTTCTGACAGAGTTCAGAAACTGATATCTGGCTGATATCCTTTTCTGACATCAATTCAATCATTGCTTTCTTGATCTTATCTCTTGTCGGAGTCTTTCTATGAGCCATCTCCTTTTCTTCCCTCATACATTTTTCCTTATATCAACAGAAATTGAAGATTATGTCGAACCATAAATCAATATATTCAAATATTCTACAACCATCAACTTTGAAGAACAAGGACATCATGAAAAAGAAGAAGAGGATCTTATTTGCAATCATATTAGCATCTGTCCTAATAGTGGCAGTATGCCTCATTGCAGGAGGAAATGATTCTGAAGCCGGTCATTACTCCAGAGAGAAAAACTCTGCGAAGATTGCTGTCATTGACAGAACAAACGGGCATATCACAACTGCAGTTCAGCAGATCATGATAGGTTCCAAATGCGGTTCATACGACGAGGCTCTCTCAATTCTAAAGAAGCTCAAAGCTGCTGACTATGAAGCTATTGAGCTCAATGATTTCATGATCCATCCTACTGTTCTTTCTGTAAAACTCATGACAAAATTTGCAGGAATGCCAATTGGAAACGGTGGAAAGCTAGACTGGCCAAAGCTAATAGAGGAAAGCGGACTTAAAGTACAGAGTCTTCACGTTTATCTTGCCTCAATTGAGGAGGACCCAAAAGGTGTAGCTGAAGAAGCAAAGCTTTTCGGAACAGACACAATCGTACTTACTGGAATGTATAGATTCGATTACAGCAGTCTCAGCGAAGTTGAGGACCTTGCAAGGAGGCTCAACGAAGCAGGAAAAGCTCTCAAAAATGAAGGAATAAGACTGTTGTACCACAACCATAACTGTGAATTGCAGAAGGTTGATGATGGAAGGACAGCCTTTGACGTCCTAATTGAAGAGACAGACCCTGAATATGTAAACTTCGAATTTGACTCTTATTGGTTCGCTGATGGTGGGGCAGATGTCGAGTATTATATTGAGAAATTAGGTCCAAGAATGAAGCTCTGGCACATCAATGACAGAGGAAACAGAGAAAAGGGACCATACAATACACCTCTCATAGATGTCGATGCAGTTGAACTAGGCTATGGAAACATGAACCTGGAAAAGTATGCTGCTACAGCAAAGAAGAACGGCCTTGAAGGTGTTGTGCTTGAGACGCATAAGAACTGGATTGACAAGGACCCAGTGAAGAGCGCTGTTATGAGCTTCGAATTTATAAAAAACAACTTTTAAGTTATTTAGGAGAAAAAATATGAAAAAATATATTGTACTATCAATAGTATTTATCACATTTTTTGGTTTTGCTTTTGCCAATGGAATCAATGAAAGCAATGAAAACTTCAATTCATTAGATCTTTCCACTGCATCAGTAGATAAAATAATCAATACATTCAATGCGGATGTAGTACGCTATGAGAACCAGAAAACCATCCTTCAGACAACACTCAACGAAACATTTGAAGAAGGTGATATCGAGCAGTTCTTTCAAGTCAAAGATATGATAAGCGCCATTCAAGTTCCATCTATCTCTCAAGAACAGACAGAAACCCTCGTCAGTAGAATGGAGGCAGAAGGAAGAAGCGATGCCAATGACAAACTTGCTTCATTCCTTGCTGAAAAATCATTGTTCTATCGCCCAGGCATCATTTTCGAGTATTCAATTGGAGATACAGTACTAACAAAGCATTGTTGGGGAAAGGTCGGAGACATTGTCACACCTCCATCAGTCAAAGGCAAAGGTATTTTCGTAGGATGGACAATCGATGGAGAGAACGTTGTAGCAAGAGAAGGAGAAAGTATTGAAATCTCTTACGGTGCAGTCACATATAAGGCAAAGTTCAGAAATGGAATATCCTTCTACGATGAAAAGACAGGAATTGATGTGTTCACAGAAGGTGTCGAGGCAGACATTCCAGAAGTCAAAAGCAAAAGCGAGAATGATTTCTTCATTGGTTGGTATGATGAAAAGGGCAACAGACTTGATGAAGAAAAGGCAACAACAGAAATCGGCAATAGCATCAATTATAAAGGCTATTGGGAGACACTATCCTTCTCCGACGCAAGTGTCCAGTATTATGAGAATGGAAAGATTCCTGCTCATACAGAAGTCAAGGTATTCTTCACTGTACAGAACGATGGTGAATTGCCAATTACAGGCGCTACAATCAAGGTAGAAAGCAACAACATGAGCATCATCTCAACAGACTCGTTAAAGCTCTATCTTCCAAAGAACGGAACAAACAATACAGCATATTTCATTGTAAAAGCTGAAGGAAATATTGGAGAGACTGCATCTCTGAAGGCAACCGTCACAGATAAGAACGGTGCTATCTGGACCAAGGAATACTTTTTTGAGATCCAATAATACATGTGATTACAATTATTCTATAGGGCTATAACAAAAGACAGTTTCAAGCTGTTTTAGGGTTATGGCCCTTTTTCTTTTTCAACAGATAAAGAAACCCATCTGGGACGAATATAATAAAGTTGTGCCAGTCAAGAAAAGTCGCAAAAACAGCACAAAAGGTTAGGTTTTCCTATCTCTTTGTGCAAAATTGACTACGCTAAAACAAATAATAGAGGCTGTTTCATAAGTTCCCTTATAATTCAGCCTCTAAGCTTAAATATTCTCTTTTTTGAATCTTTGGAGGAAGTCCTTTAGACGGTCGCTCTTTGGAGCCTTGAAGATCTCCTCTGCACTACCCTCTTCGTCTATTACTCCGTCTGCCATGAATATGACTTTTTTAGATACATCACGAGCAAAAGCCATCTCATGTGTTACTATAAGCATTGTCATTCCAGAAGATGCGAGGCTCTTTATAACATCAAGTACTTCGCCTACCATTTCTGGATCCAGAGCACTAGTTGGCTCATCAAACAAAAGCACTTCAGGATTCATAGCAAGAGAACGAGCTATTGCTACGCGCTGCTTCTGACCTCCTGATAGCTGTCTTGGCTTTGCGTTTATGTACTCAGCCATACCTACCTTAGAAAGGTATTCAAGTGCTATTTGCTTAGCTTCATCCTTATTGCGCTTCAAGACCATCTCCTGGCCAATCATGCAATTCTTGAGGACTGTCATGTTATTGAAGAGATTGAATGACTGGAATACCATACCAACTTTTGCTCTGTATTTATCCTCATTCATTTCCCCATTAAGCACATCGACTCCATGGAATAGAATCTTGCCTGCACTAGCATCTTCAAGAAGGTTTATGCATCTTAGAAGAGTACTCTTACCAGAACCTGATGGTCCAATGATTGAAATAACATCTCCGCTTTCTACTGTGAAATCTATATCCCTTAATACCTCATGGTTACCAAAGGTCTTTGCAAGATGCTCTACTTTAATAAGCTCTGCCATCAGTGAGTACCTCCTGTCTTTGGATTATAGCGATTTAGACCACTAGTGAATGCTAGAGTATCTGTTGTAGCAAGATCATAATCAGATGGACCATCCATCTTAGATTCTGCCCATCTTAAGATGCGAGAGCTTAAGAATGTTAAGAAGAAGTAGATGATCATTGTAACTGTTGCTGCTTCAAAATATGTATATAGCGCACCAGATATGCTCTTGAATGTAAAGAAGAGCTCTACTGTTCCGATAATTGAAAGAACGCAAGTATCCTTGATGTTGATAATCAGGTTATTGCCAATCTGTGGCATTATGTTCCTTAGTGCCTGAGGAAGTACTACAAAGCACATTGTCTGGAAGTGGCTCATTCCTATAGAACGTGCACCTTCTATCTGTCCTTTATCAACAGATAGAATACCACCTCTTACAGTCTCTGCCATATATGCGCCAGTATTGATTGAAACAATCAGAATAGCAGCACTCCACATGCCAAGGTTAATGCCAAATAGCTGCGCCATGCCATAGTAGATAAATGCAGCTTGAAGCATCATTGGTGTTCCTCTGAATACTTCAACATAGATATTGAGTATTACTTTAACGATCTTCAATAATGTTCTTTTGGCTTTGCCCGAATTCTTATGAGGCTCTGTTGCTTCAACTAGACCAACTGCGAATCCAATAACGCATCCTAGGAGTGTGCATATGATAGCTATAGCCATAGTAGTAAGCGCACCCTTGATTAGGGATGCGCTATACTTATCGACTATATATGCCATTCTCTCTAAGAAGTTCATCTCTGAGATTGTCATATAGTACCTACTTTTTTATTTTTTAGTTTGATAGAGGCTGAACTGAAATTGCTTCATCCATCATGCGGTTGTAGTCTTCAACTGTAAGTGTTGCGAGTACTTCATTGATAGCATTCTTAAGTTCAGTGTTCTTCTTTGAGAGAGAGATTCCGATGTTGATATCTTCCTGGCTTACATTGAAGTCATCACCTGAACCTGCAAAATCCAGAAGCTTGAAATCAGGATAAGCTACGAGTGCTGCCTGTCCTGTAGGCATATCTGTACAAACTACATCTACTCTCTTTGCAGCAAGTGCAACTAACATAGCTGGTGCACTCTCCTGAGCAGGTAGAATCTTTGCGTCCTTGATCTGTGGAAGACATACATCATACCAGATTGTATTCTGCTGACTTGTGCATGAAGCACCAGAGAGGTCACTTACACCCTTAGCTGATGCATACTTGCTGTCCTTATTTACCAAGCAGATGATTGATGCATAGTAGTAAGGATCTGTGAAATCTACCATCTGAAGTCTTTCTGATGTGATTGACTGGCCTGCAATAACGCAATCTACTGTGCCTGACTGTACAGCTGGAACAAGTGAATCCCAATCAAGCTTTACAATCTCAAGGTTGTAGCCAAGCTTCTCAGCAATGTATTTAGCCATCATTACATCGTAGCCATAAGCATAATCAGATGAACCAGAGATTCTTACAGCGCCATTGGCATCTGTAGTCTGTGTCCAGTTATATGGTGCATAACTACACTCCATAGCGACTCTGAGAGTCTTTGCGCCATTATTATCTGAGGAACTCTCTTTGCTTCCTGTTGCAAATGCAAATGAGAGTGAAAGTAACAAAACAAGTAAAATAGAAATAACTTTTTTCATCTTAGTTCTCCTATGGAAATAGAGAATATAGATTTGTTATCTCTTAGTCAATATGTTATAAAAATAAATATAATGTTTTTATTATAACACTTTTATAAATATTAATAACAGTAGACAGTCATAAATAAAGCTCTCAATTAAGAGAGCCTATAGTAGTTAAAGAACTGCGATTACTTCAATCTCTACACCAACATCTTTTGGAAGCTTAGCAACCTGCACTGCGCTTCTTGCTGGAAGTACTGGAGAATCTTTGAATGCTTCTGCATATACTTCATTAACAGGAACGAAGTCGCCCATATCTTTTAAGAATACTGTAGCCTTAACAACCTTTGTGATATCTGTACCAGCTTCAGCGAGCACTGCCTTAATGTTCTTGAAGCACTGCTTAGCCTGGTCTGCTGTAGTACCCTCAACAACAGCGCCTGTTGCTGGGTCTACTGGAATCTGGCCAGATGCGAATATGAAATTACCAACCTTTACTGCCTGGCTATATGGGCCAATTGCAGCTGGTGCATTCTTTGTCTCGATTTTCTCAATCATAGTGTTACTCCTTTTATTTAAGCTTTGAACGTATTCTGGAAGCTCTTCGATTCTATCGATATGATCAAAGCCTTCAAAATCATCATCTTTAGAATAGCCGAAACCCCAGCTAACTGCAACAAACGAAGCACCTGCTCTAGCAGCTCCATCTCTATCGTTTGGGCTATCACCAACCATCAAGCACTCTGATGTAGTAAGACCAAGGTCATTTGCTACAAGCTCGATAGTCTCTTTCTTGAAGATTGAACGCTTAGCATCTGAGCCATGAACTACATCAAATATGTCTTTGACTTTAAGCACATTCAGCACGCTTAGCGCAACATCTTCTGTTTTATTGGTTGCTAAGCATATTTTATAGCCAAGAGATTTTAGAACCTTTATTGTCTCAAGCATATTAGGATAAAGCTTACAGCCATTCTTTCCTGTCTCTTCATAAATAGGTCTATATATTTCAACAGCTTTATCACATAAATTATCTGGAAGATCAAAAGCAATCTTGAAGCACTCTCTTAGTGGAGGCCCGACAAAGCGTCTTAGCTGTGCTTCAGTCCATGGTCCTTTGTAGCCAAGCTTTTCCATTGTTTTTGTTGCTGTGTAGAAGATACCTTCTGAAGAATCAGCAAGAGTACCATCAAAATCAAAAAGTATTGCTTTAATCACAGATAATCTCCAGATATTTCGAATGATTCTTTTCAGATGAAGCTACGATTTCCAGGAAGTCTTCATCTGGATTTACATATTTGATGCTTCCGCCTGCTTCCTCTAAGATAAGCGCACCAGCTGCAATATCATAGAGATGCAAGCCCATCTCATAGTACATATCACATCTGCCAGATGCTACATAGCATAGAGAAAGTGCTGCAGACCCAATAGATCTCACATCTGATACTACTTCATAAAGCTGGCGCATTTTCGCCATGTAGCTATCAAGGTAGCTATGGATTCTATGAGGTGGCACTAAGATAGCAAGGGATCTCTTAAGCTCTGCATTCTCATCTGTTGCTATACGCTTTCCATTTAAGAATGCACCCTCACCTCTCATTGCATAAAAGACTTCATTCTGTCTTGGCACTATTACAACACCAAGCTCAATGCCATCTTTGTCTTTGAATGCTATTGATACAGTATAACAAGGGAAACTGTTGATGAAATCTACAGTTCCATCTATAGGGTCAATAATCCAGAGATTATCCCCTTCTCCATGCTTGCCGCTTTCTTCTCCATAAAACGAATCGCTCGGAAAAGCATCCTTTAGCTCTTTCTCAATCAAGGCTTCAGAATTCTTGTCAGCAATAGTCACATAATCATTGACAGCTTTAACGCTTATCGTATTTCTTAGTGCCTCATGGCTAAGAAGATATTCAGCTGCGTGTGATGCAACTTCAAGGGCTTTATCAAGACGCAGCCTTAACTCTTCTTTTGTCATTTCTTGCTCCTGGATTTTAGAATCTCCCCGATATTGACGATTCTCTTCCAATCAGATGAGGAGAAAGATTCTCTATTGAATGTAGTCTCAGAAGCTTCTTCAACTTTATATTCTTCATTGATGTATAGAATAAGAGCAGTCCACTCAGATGCATCTTTAGAATACATAACAGCACCTGCATTGTTGAGAAGTTCAGAGAGTCTTAGCTCATCTCTTACAGGAGAGTCTGCAAGAAGAACAGAGATAGAGTAGTCATAGATAGAGAATAGCTTATCTTTATGATCAACTTGCTGTTTTTTCCAGCTTGACTCAATGATAGTGTTGAGATAGTTCAGCATGTCTTTATCTGAGTTCTTCAGGAATGAGACAAACTTACCATCATAGCAGCCAAGAGTCTTTACGATATCTGAAAGTGCACCAGTAAGCTCTGCAAGAAGCTTCTCATTCTCATCTTCTTCAAGCTCTGGAATCTCAATTTCCTCTATCATATCTTCAGGACTGAGCTTCTTTTCTTCTTCAATGGAATCTTCTCTCAAGATCTCTTCTATCTCTTCATCAGATGGTTCTTCTTCTGCATATTCCTCAGAAGCTTGATCTGCTTCTTCATCAATGCTTTCTGTTGGAGGGAAGAAATCATAATTGCTTGACCCTGTCATAACATAGAGACCATTACCCTCTCTTCTGAATCCTTCTTCAATGAGCTCTTCATCCGCAGGTGTAAGATGTGGATGCTCTTCATTAGGAGTACCATCAAGAAGATCTTTCTCTTGAGCTGCAGGTTCTTCTGCAGGTTCTTCTGCAGGTTCTTCTGCAGGTTCTTCTGTTGGTTCAGTAGAATCATCCTCATTAGGACTATAATCATTGAAGAATGAAATCCATTTAGCTACAGATGCTTTTTCATCAACTACAGGCTCATCAACTACAGGCTCATCTGCAACAGGCTCATCTGCAACAGGCTCATCTGCAACAGGCTCATCTGCAACAGGCTCATCTGCAACTGGTTCTTCAGCAACTGGTTCATCTGCAACTGGCTCTTCAGTTACAGGTTCTTCAGTTACAGGTTCTTCAGTTACTGGTTCCTCGTCTGATACTGGCTCTACAGTAGTTTGAGGTTCTGAAGTTTCAGAGGTTTTTGTCTCTTCAGGAGCTTCACCGTCCTCTGCTTCAAGGTCTTCATACTCATCAGCATCGACATAGTCACTGTATTCTTTATCGAGCGCTTCTGCCTTTTCTTCATCTTTTTCAAATGATTTCTCATCGTCTTCGATAAGTTCATTTGTCAGTTCTTTTTCTTCTGGATAATCGTCATCAAGGAGATCAAGGAAGTTGAGCTGAGATGGGTCTTCATTAGCCTCTGGTTCTGCCTCTGGCTCATCTTCTTGATAGACATCCTCTTTTTCAACTTCATCATAGAGTTCTTCATCTTCAGACTCTACATCATCTACATCGCTGTAGTCTTCTTCATTCTGATATTCGACTTCATCAAGCTCATTCTCAAAAGGCTCTCTCTCTTTCTCTTCCTCTTCTTCCTTCTTAACAATCTCAGGTGTGAGTTCGTAGATATTCTTAAGTCTTTTGAGTTCTTCTGTTCTATCTTTTGCTTCTAAGTCTTCAGGCTCTTCTTCGAGCTTAGCTTCTTTTTCGCTTATTTTCTTTTCAAGAAGCTCTTCATCCTCAGCATACTCATATTCATCGCTTGTATAGTCATCAAGAAGCTCATCTTCAAGAGGCTCTGAACTATCGAGTTCTGAGTCTAGGAGTGCCTCATCATATTCCTGCACACCTTCTGGATACTCTATAGTTCCAAAGATTGTATGGTGAACATCTCTGATTCCCTCTTTGGTTCTTATAGCACGCAGCAGACATGCAGCTGATGTGTAGAAAGCATTCTCACCAAGTGGTTTAATCTCATTATCAAGAACATCAGGGTCTACGATTAAAAGAGAATGCCCCGCTTTGGCTTTCCTATTCTTCTCTTCATTCTTATCATGGAGTCTTCTAGAGAAGCGCTCTGGATAGAGATAAGGATTGACTTCAAGCATTGTAGGAAGCACAAACAAATCAATCTTATTCCCATCAAATGAATATACATCAACAACATCTGTTGGATTGAATAGCAATGAGAGCGCATATTGAGCTGTACGAGATGGAACGTCATTGGTTCCAAGGCTCTCGAGCAGCATTCTATTTCCGTAGCTTATTGCATGAGAGCCTAGGAATGTGAATGTAAATGCCCCAAATGTTACAAATGGCTTAAGAGAAGCAGGCCATAGCCCCTTCTCAAGGTATGAGTATAAATCAAGTGTTCCTGGCTCAGCTGATACAGCACTATAAGCTGAAAGAGGAAGAGATGAGAAGAACTCTGGACGGAATAAATCAAAGTCATCACGAGAAGAAGCAAGTGTCTGGGATCTTACTTTCCACTTATTCTCTCTGATAATAAGCTTTGTCAGATCTTCTTCGCTCATCGTCTTATAACGAGAGTCTTCCCTGCGCTGGGCAACTAGTAGCTCAACTTCTGCTCTGAATGCCTTGATTTCTATGCTTAAGTTCTCAATCGCAGTAAGAGATTTATCTGCAATGTCTTTGAGGCCTTTGGAGAGCTCTTGGCCCTTTACGCCAAAGTGCTCTTCAATCTTCTTATCCTCTCCTGTCGCATAAGCATCGAATACATAGTAGATGCTCTCGATTCTCTCGCTATTCTCTTTTGGAGGATAGAAGAGCTTAAAGAGATTAGTTCTGTAGCGCTCTGCATCAGCTTTGACAACTGTGCCTTTGTTAAGCTCTATAGCTGTCTTGCAATCTATGAGTCTTAAGAGACGTCTATGTACATCAAGACAAAGAGCAAGGATTCTATCGTAATCTCTGCTCTTTACCATTCTGTTTCTATTGAAGTTTTCTTTTTTATAGTGTGTTGATACCAGCACAGACTGAAGGAGAACTGGTATTAAGCGATAATAAGCGAGTGTAAACTCATCCTTCTTTTTGTGCTCATTATCATAGACTGTCCAAAGAGAGCGTCTAAGGATCTCTAATGGATGGTAGGCTTCCATCAGCCTTGCGATTCCCTGAAAATCATTCTCAATGTAAGTTCTGATTTCACGAAGATTCTTCTCTGCCTTTTCTAGAGACATCAGCGAAAGACTATCTAAGTCGGAAAAAAGCTTGTCCACATCGGCTCCTTACTGTATGTGCATTACATCTCTTCTATATGCCTTGAGGCCCTCTTTAAGGCATTTAGCAGCTAATTTCAATTCCTTTTCATCGATTACATAAGCAAATCGTGCTTGCTGTTTGCCAAGACCCTTAGTCCAATAGAAGTCCTCAGCAGGAGCAAACATGACTGTGTTTCCTTCCCAGTTGAAGTCTTTAAGCATATATAGAGCAAAGTTCTCAGCGTCATCAACTGGCAAATCTGCGACAAAGTAGAAAGCACCTTTAGGCATGTTTACTCTGACGCCCTCTATCTTCTGAAGTGCTTCAACAAGTACATTTCTGCGTCTCTCATACTGCTTTACAACTTCTTCAATGTATTCATCTGGAGCTGTAAGCGCAGCAGCTGCAGCCTCCTGCTCTACTGCAGGTGGGCAAAGACGAGCCTGAGCCATCTTCATTACATTTGAAATGAAGTCCTGATTCTTTGTAACGATAGCTCCGATTCTAGAGCCGCACATTGAGAATCGCTTTGAGAATGAGTCAATGCAAATGACTCTATCGGCATACTCAGGATAGGAAAGCACGCTTGTAAACGATCTTCCGTCATAGCAGAACTCTCTATAAACTTCATCAACAACGAGGAAGATATCATGCTTCTTGCAAAGCTCTAAGAGTGCTTTGAGTTCTTTCTCTGTATAAATATGACCTGTAGGGTTATTTGGAGAGCATAAGAGAATGCCAGTAGTCTTCTTATTGATCTTGTCTTCAAATGCATCAATAGATGGAAGTACAAAACCATTTGATGAAGAAGATGTTACTGGGCGTAGATTTACCATAGCAACGTTAGCAAAAGTTGCAACGTTAGTATAATAAGGCTCAGGGATGATGAACTCATCATATGGGTCACATAGAGTGATTAGCGCAAATAGAATTGCCTCTGAGCCTCCAGTTGTAATAACGATGTTTTCTTCTGTTAAATCTGTGATGCCAAATTTCTTATAGTAGGCAAGCATCGCGTGTCGTAGCTTGAACTCTCCTTCCGATAGTCCATATGCGATAGTCTCTTCATTGTAGTTATGAATCGCATCTAGAGCCTCTACAGGAGTCTTGATATCTGGCTGTCCGATATTAAGGTGTATTACATGAATACCATTCTTTTCAGCAGCTCTTGAATATGGGACCAAGCGGCGAATAGGCGAACATTGAAAGCCTGAAATTCTATTTGACATCTGCATAGCATTTACCTCACTTATTCAGCATTATCTTCTGGGATTGGAGCTGAAGAGGACGCCTGAGAAACATCAATAAGCTTCTGAATGAACTTTCTGTTATCAAGGAGAGGAGAAATGCTTCTGCCATGGTGCAGGCGTGAAATAACACGAGCAAAGAGCTCTGTAACATCTGCCTGTACGAACCACTCTTTCTCAAGAAGTCCCTTACCCTGGTAAACACCATTAGTTCCGATGATACGCCAGAAGACGCCTTCCTTATAAGCTGCATCGAAGTTCTCAATAGCATTGCCATTGAAGAATGGAAGAGAAACCATGCAGATGATCTTCTTAGCACCTCTGTTCATAAGCTCGCGCATAGCAATGATCATTGTACCGCCAGTTGCGATCATATCATCTGCCATAAGAACAGTCTTGCCCTTTACATCACCTAGGAGGTTGATGCTCTTGATATTAGAGTGCTTAGCATCCTTTGAAACAACAGAGTAATCTCTCTCTTTATAAAGTACTGCAAGTGGTCTATGAAGGCCCTGCGCATAGAACTTGTTTCTGGAAACTGCACCAGTATCTGGAGATACAACAACAAGGTCAGGATCAGAGAAATCGATAAGCTTTCTCAGGCACATAAGTGTCTGATAAGAGCCATGGAGGTTCTCTAAGTGACATGTTGTGAATGAGTTCTCGATCTCGCGTGAGTGGATATCGAGTGTTATGATTCTGCTAACACCGAGGTTTTCGCAGAAATGAGCGAACATACTAGCAGTAAGCGCTTCACGAGATGCTTTCTTATGCTGTCGTGCATATGGGTATGTTGGAAGTACCAATGTAACAGACTCTGCTCCAGCAAGCTTTACAGCATTGATTGTTGTAAAGAGGAACATCAGGTGGTCATTGACGCTGATTGGCTGTGGCTCTTCAAGTCCTGCAACCTTTATAGGTGCGCAATTGGATACATCATGAATGATGTAGACATTGAGGCCACGTACTGGATCGATGATCTCAGCCTTTTCCTCTCCGTTAGCAAATCTAGTATACTTTACGTTGATAGTAAGATCAGGGCAATGGAATGATGTAGGGAGCTTACCTGTAGGAATCTTTCTTGAATCAAGATCTTCAATGAATGTAACATCCTTCAGCAGCTGCTCTGCACTGATATCATGTCGTTTAGTAAGTGCTTCTGATAGCTTTTCGTATCTATCAATGTAAAGACGGCGCAAATGCTTTACTACTTTTCCTGTAAAATACTCAGAACCTGGACCAGCTATGATTCCAAGTTTATGTGGTTTAATGATGCTCATGGTACTTTCACTTTATACCATTTATTAAGATTGCTTCAAGAATGTTTAACGAGAAAGAATATTTGAACAAAGTCCGACGATGTACTTAACATTCATTTGCTTTTATGGCTTTAATAAAGGTATGAGCGTTTTAATAACTATAATCAAGATTGTTGGCTCTGTTGGGCTATTCATATATGGCATGAAGCTTTTATCTGATGGTCTTCAGAAAAGTGCAGGCAACAAGCTAAAGACAATTCTGAAAGCAATGACTTCAAACAGAGTTATGGCTATTCTTACTGGAACACTCCTTACAATGGTAATTCAATCCTCATCAGCGACCACAGTTATGGTCGTTTCTTTTGTAAATGCAGGTCTGATGAATTTAGTCGAAGCCATTGGAGTAATATTTGGTGCGAACATCGGAACAACAGTAACAAGCTGGATTGTTGCGCTTCTTGGCTTCAAGATGGACATAGTAATACTCTCACTTGGAGCTGTTGCCCTCTCTCTTCCTTTCTTGTTCTCAAGCAGCACCAAACGACGTGAATGCGCAGAAATCCTATTAGGCTTTGGTTTCCTGTTTTTAGGTCTTTATTACCTTCAGTCATCAATGCCTGATATTTCAGAACATCAGAACATTCTGTATTTCCTATCAAAATTCAATAATGATTCACTGTCATCACTATTAGTATGTGTAGTTGTAGGTGCAATCATAACAGCAATAGTACAGGCATCTGCTGCTACAATGGCCATAACAATCACTATGGCTTACAATGGCTGGATTGGAGTCTGGGCTGCATGTGCGCTATGTCTTGGCCAGAACATCGGAACAACTATCACAGCGCTTCTCGCTTCATTCTCAACAGGCACAAACGGAAAGCGAACAGCTGTTGCGCATACGCTTTTCAACGTCATAGGCTCGTTGATAGCAATAATACTATTCAAGCCAATGATGATTTTTGTAAACAAAATCACTCCAGGTGATATCTTCACATTCACAGGAAAAGAACTTACCAACTCACTTCCAGCTTTCCTTGCTATGTTCCATAGCGTATTCAACATTGGAAACTCAATCATATTCTTCCCATTCATAAAGCCATTTGCAAAGCTTATCGAGAGAATAGTTCCAGATAAATCAAATGGAGAAGATGAGAAATATCACTTCAAGTATCTGGCGTCTGCTCGTGTAGACTCACCGGAGGTGTATATGCTTGCAGTTGCAGACGAGATTGAGAAGATGGGTGCACTCACTCGTGATATGTTCGATGAATATATGTCTATATGCATTTCAGAGAACAACAACATCGAAAAGACGATTGAGAAACTCAAGAAAAAGGAAAGCTACGCTGATGATATGCAGGAAGAGCTTATAAACTTCTGCGTTAAGATGCTTCAGGACTCAGGAACTCCTACAAGCGCACTTCAGCTGAATAAGATGATAAGAATAATAGACGAGACAGAGTCTATCACAGATAGCATCTATAACCTTGCGAAGCTTACAGAATCAAAGGCATATGACAACCTTAAATATACAGCGAGGGAAGATGAAGAGCTAAAAAAGTACAATGAACTCACATCTTCTTTCTTAGCACTTGTAACCAAGAACCTTGGCTCTGCTATTTCCAAAGAAGAGATGATGGCTGCTAAGAACATCGAGATAGAGAGTGACAGAGTTCACACAGTACTCAGAAACAAGTGCCACGACAATCTCTCTCGCCCTGATTGCCAGGTAAAAGCAGAGATGCTTTATTTAGAAGTAATCAGAAACTTAGAGCATATAAGCGACTACGCACTCAACATTGCAGAGTCTGCATATGCAATGAATAGAGACTGACAGAGATGACTGGCGCGATGCCAGTCATCTTTTCTAAAATTATCAGATTTTCGAGGAAATTGCAAAAGTCTGTTAGCGCCCTAATGCAATGAATAAATATTCAAAATCGATGTCTTGCGTTTTTTTCTG
>CAKQJZ010000047.1 GCA_934247875.1 uncultured Spirochaetales bacterium | reverse complement strand
TGCCTGGGAATAGCAACCTCAGGCATCTATATATTTCTTCTAAAAAGCAGTGGAAAAAATTATTTGAGAGTCACAGCCAAGCTCTTTCTGCTTTAAAGGACATGCAACAAAGTGGTTTGGTGCAACCTCGATAAGCTCTGGAACTTTACTCTTGCAAATGCTCTCGTTGCAATATAAGCAGCGCTTTGCGAATCTGCATTCTGCAGGAGGCTCAATTGGGCTTGTAATCTCACCTGTAAGCTTAACTCTTTCTCTTCTGTGTCCCAGCTCTGGAATTGGAATAGCAGAAAGAAGAGCCTGAGTGTATGGATGGATTGGGTTATCAAAAAGCTCTTCAGCTGGAGCTTTTTCAACAATCTGTCCAAGATACATTACAGCAATCTCATCTGAGAAGTGGTTAACTACAGAAAGGTCATGAGTAATGAAGATATAAGTAAGACCCAGCTTCTCTTGAAGCTCTCCAAGAAGGTTGAGAATCTGTGCCTGGATTGATACATCAAGCGCAGATACAGGCTCGTCGCATATTATAAGCTTTGGCTCCATAGCCAGTGCACGTGCTATCCCAATACGCTGTCTTCTGCCACCATCAAGCTCATGAGGATATGTATTGATATATCTCTCAGCAAGACCTACTGTATCCATAAGCTCAAGTACTCTTTCTTCTCTCTGAAGCTTTCCTTTGATGATATGGTTCTCAATGATAGGCTCTGCAATGATCTGGCTTACAGTCTTCTTAGGATCAAGTGAGGAGAAAGGATCCTGGAATATGATCTGCATATCCTTTCTCTTATGTCTCATCTCGCTCTTTGATAGCTTAGTGACATCTACTCCATCAAAGAGAACTTCTCCAGATGTTGGCTCTAAAAGACGGAGGATTACTCTTCCAGTTGTGCTCTTTCCACAGCCTGATTCACCAACTAAGCCTAAAGTCTTACCTCTCTCAAGAGTGAAGTTGATATCATCAACAGCATGAAGCATGCCCTTTGAGGTTTTGAAGTATTTCTTAAGATGTTTAACTTCTAGAATGTTATCAGCCATTTTTCTTTCTCCTCTCAAGCATGAAGTCAGGTTCTCTCTCATATTTAGAACAAGCTACTTTATGTGTTCCACCAACATTCATCAGCTTTGGAAGTGCTTTCTCGCACTCGTCTGTTCTATAGTTGCATCTAGGTGCGAAAGGACAGCCTGGAGGCAGATTAGTTGGATCTGGCATCAAGCCATGAATAGGCTTCAGCTTATTCTGTCTGTTCTTAATATTAGGAAGAGAGTTGAAGAGACCTTCTGTGTATGGATGCATAGTCTCACCAAATACTTCCTCAAGAGAACCTTGCTCAACAATGTGGCCTGCATACATTACAGCAACATCATCACATACTTCAGCAACAATACCTAAATCATGAGTAATCATGATCATAGAAGTATTGTACTTCTCTTTGAGGTTATTCATAAGCTCAAGTACCTGAGCCTGAATAGTAACGTCAAGAGCTGTAGTAGGCTCATCAGCGATAAGCAGCTTAGGGTTACATGCAAGTGCGATAGCAATTACTACGCGCTGCTTCATTCCGCCTGAGAACTGGTGAGGATATTCACCAAGTCTGGCTCTAGGAATACCAACGAGCTCAAGCATATCACCAGCTTTCTTCATAGCCTCATCTTTATGAAGGTGCTCATGAATCTCGATTGACTCAGCTATCTGCTCTCCAACTGTGAATACAGGGTTAAGAGCTGTCATAGGGTCCTGGAAGATCATTGAGATCTCTTTACCTCTGACCTGCTCAAGCTTCTGCGCAGACATTCCTCTTACATCCTGTCCACCAATTTCCAAGCGATCGCACTCAACAACTCCTGGTGGATCTGGAACTAAGCGGAGCATAGCAAGAGCTGTAGTAGTCTTACCAGCCCCTGTCTCACCTACAAGACCAAGAGTCTTTCTGTATCCAAGTTTCATATCTATGCCGTTAACAGCATGAACAATGCCATCTTCGGTTTCAAAACGAACATTAAGATTCTCGATATTGAGAATCTCTTTATCCTCAATTCTTTCGTCCATAGTACCTCTCCTAGCGCTTTAGTTTTGGATCGAGCGCATCTCTAAGTCCATCACCAAGAAGGTTAAGAGATAGAACAGTGATCATGATTGCAATTCCAGGGAACAGCGTCATATAGCTATAGTCTCTGATGTAGAGTCTACCAGCTGATAGCATAGAGCCCCACTCTGGAGCTGGTGCAGGAACACCAAGGCCAAGGAATGAAAGCTGAGCAGCTGAGATGATAGCAGATCCTACTCTGAGAGTTGCCTGTACGATAATCTGGGAAACACAGTTAGGAAGAATATGAACAAGAACAATCTTCCAGTCTGGCTGACCAATAGCACGAGCTGCTTCTACATATTCCTCATCTTTTACAACAAGTACAGCTGCACGAGCTACACGTACAAATGGAGCAGTACTTGCAATACCTACTGCAATCATCAGATTAAGCGTGCTTTTGCCTAGCGAAGATACAACAGCAATAGCCATTAGAACAGAAGGGATTGATGAGAAGATATCACAAATACGCATTACGATATTCTCAAATGCCCCGCCAATATAACCAGCAGCTGCGCCAAGTGCAGTACCTACGACAAGTGCTATAAGTACAGCTACAAGACCTACTGCAAGTGAGTATCTAGCGCCATATACAATACGTGCGAATATATCACGTCCAAGATCGTCTGTGCCACAAATATGGTTCTTTGATGGCCATTGCATTCTCTCTCTTACATTCATGCCAATAACATCTCTGTTATAATCATATGCAAGTGGAGCAACCAAAGCCGCAACAATGATCAGGATGAGAAGTACAAGACCAATAATAGCACCCTTGTTTCTTCTCAGCTGTCTCCAGACCATGCCAAGTGTGCTTCTCTTTTTATAGAGCTGCGATGCTCTTTTCTCTTTTTCGTCCATATCCCCTCCTACTTTGTATACTGTGCCTTGATTCGAGGATCGACATAGGCATAAATGATATCTACAAGGAGGTTAACAACTGTAACAAGCATTGTAGTCATAATAAGAGCACCAGTAACTGTTGGAATATCACGCTGGTCGATAGCATCAACTACAAGTCTTCCAACACCAGGCCAAGCAAATACAGTCTCTGCTAGTACAGAACCACCAAGAACGTTAGAGAACTGTACACCGAAGATTGTAATGATAGGAATCAATGCATTTCTAAGTGCATGATGGTATACAACCTTATGCTCTGAAACGCCTTTAGCTCTAGCAGTTCTCAGATAATCCTGTCTGAGTACGTCGAGCATAGAAGATCTGGTTGTTCTAGTAAGCAGCGCTGCAAGGCCTACTCCTACAGTAACAGCAGGAAGAACAACGCTTCTAAATCCTTCTGCACCACCACTTGGGAACCATCCAAGCTTCAGAGAGAATAGAAGCATAAGAAGAAGCCCAAGCCAGAAGTTAGGCATAGATAGACCTAAAAGAGCCAGAATCATAGCAAGTGTATCTTTCCATGAGTTCTGGTTTACTGCTGCAACTATACCAAGCGGTACAGATATTATTACAGCTACAAACATTGCAAGGGATGCAAGCTTAAGAGTATTTGGCAGACGCTGCAAATAAAGCTCCATTACATCGAGCTTACTTACATACGAGATGCCTAAGTTTCCAGTCAATAGTTTTCCGATATAACGGAAATATCGTTCAACGAGGGATCCATTGAGACCCATCTCTTCTCTAAGAGCTTCTAGCTGCTCTTCTGTTGCGTCTGGTCCAGCAACCTGATAAACAGGATCGCCTTCAGCTACATTCATGATTGCGAAAATAATGAATGCAACACCCAAAAGAACAGGAATAAGCATAAGAAGTCTTTTGATAATATATCTATGCATAATTTCTCCACTTTCTCAAAAGAGGGTACAGAAGAGCTCTGTACCCTGCTAATTATTTACCTGTTAAAAGATTACTCAGCAAGAGCAATGTATCTGAAGTCATGCTTTGCATCTGGCTTCCAGATAGCGCCTACGAGACCCTTCTTAGCACCAATGTTGATATATGAAGTACAAATAGGAACAATTGGGCAGATCTCATCAAGGTAATCTTCGATTGCATAGTAGTCATGTAGACGTGTTGTAGGATCTGTTTCAACAAGAGCTTCGTCAAGAAGTGAGTTGAATGCTGCGTCCTTCATGTTACATCTGTTAGAACCATTCTTCTTGAGAGTTCCATCAGCCTGCAATGTTGATCCATGCTGGTTTCTGAGTGTGTAGTCTGTGCCAAGGTCATCTGTGAACTGGTATAGAGCTAACTCATAATCGAGAGCTGCATCATTGAGCTTACCCTTAAGAGCAGCTGTTTCCATCTCTTCGAGTACGATGTTGATGCCAATCTGTGCACAGCTGTTCTGGAAGATGAGAGCTGCAGTCTTCTTGAATTCCTTATCGACCATGATATGGAATGTGAGCTGACCAGGCTTGTAGCCAGAGAGAGCAAGCTCTTCTTTAGCCTTGTCGAGATCGTACTCATAAACATGGATATTAGGATTAAGACCGAACTGACCACGGTTGATATAGTTATTGTGAACAATAGCAAGACCATCATATGCTGCATATACGATAGATTCCTTATCCATTGCATAAGCAAGAGCTCTTCTAACGTGTACGTTATCGAGGCCCTTCTTCTCCATCTGCATTGGCATATAGAGCATTACAACGTTTGGAGTCTGGATCAAGTCGAGCTTAGCATCGCTCTTGATTCTATCAAGGTCTGTTGTTGATGGGTCGATACAAACATCAATCTCACCTGTCTGGAGAGCAATCAAACGAGTTGAAGCTTCTTTATAGAGCTTGAGGATGATTTTCTTTGTAGGAGCTGCGCCATCTCTGTAGTTGTCATAGCGAACAAATGAGCAATGAGAACCTGGAACCCATTCCTGGAGTGCGAACATACCAGAACCCATTCTAGGACCATTTACGCTATCCTTTTCGCAAGCAGCCTTAGAGAGAATAGACATACCACCATGAGCCATGAGTGTCAGCCAATCCTGGTTAGCCTTTGAAAGAGTTACTCTTACATGAGTTGGATCGATAACATCTGTTGAAACAACGTCTGCTACTTTCTGCATAGCAAATGAAGAAGTCTTTGCTCTGTCATATGTATACTTAACATCTTCTGCTGTGAGTGGAGTACCATCTGTGAATGTTACACCGTCTGCAAGTGTGAAGTCATATACACAGCCATCATCAGAAACAGTCCAGCTAGTAGCAAGAGCTGGGATAACTGTATTAGTTTCAGGATCTATGTTAACTAAGCGCTCGTGAGTCAGATAGAAAACCATCATGTTAGCATCTGTGTTAGAACCCTGAGGATCAAGGTTGTTAACATCGTTTGCAATACCGATAGTTACTGTGTCTTTATACTTAACGCCCTCTTTAACTTCAGCTGACATAACGTTGCCAGATGCAGTTGATGTACCAGCTGTCTCTGTTACTGCAGGAGCAGCAGGAGCTGGAGAAGATGATGTAGATGTAGACGTAGAAGCTGATGAGCTGGATTTTGAGCAGCTCATTAATAGGCTAGACATGACTAATGTCACAATCAGGACTATTGAAAGTGCTTTTTTCATAAATTCCTCCACTATGAGAATTGGATTAACCAATACACTTAATCTTAAATTGGAGGAACCAGTTCGTAAAGAAATTTATTAAGTTTACGTTAATTTTGTGTTACTTAAATGTTAAAAAAGGCAAATTTTGCTCTACTAAATTTAGATATAGTAAAGAAAATATGCCTTTGTTGCAAATTGTTGCAATTTTTTAAGTCAATGTATAAATTTCGAAGGAATCGAATATACCTTGATTGTTGAATTCATTGATCAGATCAGAGAGAGGATACTTCTTTGAAAGTGATACAGTTGCAGAGAATATTACCTCGTCGTTATCTGTCTTTTTAAGAGACATATTTCGAATTGAGATGAAATCTTTCTCAAGTCCTGCTTTCAGCTCTTCAACTGTGAGATGGTGCTTTGTGATATTGACAGATATCTGGCCAACTGTCTGGCTGAACATCTTCATATGATGAGAGTGCATGACTGTCTGGATTAGAAGCATAAGAAGAGTACAAGCAACACCTGTGATATACATGCCAGCACCGATAGTTATGCCAAGACCTACAGTTGCCCAAAGGCCAGCTGCAGTAGTCAGACCAACAGCATTATCCTTTCTGATGAAGATAACACCACCACCTAAGAAACCGATAGCTGTAACAACACCAGCAGCTACTCGAGAAGGGTCTGCTTTTAAGCCAGCATCAAGTACATCATAGAAGCCATACTTAGATACAATCATCATAAGAGCGGATGCCATAGCAACGATAATATGAGTTCTGAGACCTGCACTTTTCTGTCTTTTCTCACGCTCTAGGCCTACTAAAGCGCCACATACAGCTGCAAGAATCAAGCGCAGAATATACTCTAAATCGATATATAGTGAACTCCAAATACCACTGAAATCCATCTTTGACCTCCACAATATGAGTGACTAGTATAAACTTCTTTATGATAAACTCAAGAGCTTTAACTCGCAAATTGTTGCATTTTAACGAAAATTTGCTTACGAACGAAACCGATTCTGAATTGCCTTAACTGCCATAGCTATAAGCAATAGCGCTAAATGAGTCACTACGATGCTTGCTCCAGTTGGGAGTGAGAGCGCATATGAGATAATGAAGCCTAGCGTGAATGCAATAAGCGATTCAATTGCAGATACTATAGTCACTCTCTTATATGTCTTAGCAAGCTTTATCGCAATTATTGCTGGGAATATTATTATTGCAGAAATCAAGAGAGAGCCTAATATACGCATTCCTATAACTACAGATAGCGCTGTAAGGATAGAGAGCAGCAGTGTATAGCGCTCAACTTTTATTCCAGTTGCTTTGCTAAATACAGGATCGAATGTAGTTGCATAAATCTGATGGTAGAAGACTACATAAGAAAACAGTGCAACTATAGATAAAACAACAGAGAGAAGCGCATCGCTTTTAGAAACTGAAAGAATAGAGCCAAATAAGAATGAATTGAGATCTGTATTCACGCCACCCATAGATACAGCTATTACACCAATTGCTAAAGCAGATGATGAGATAAGCGCAATAGCGCTATCTCCCCCATCTTTCTTTCTCTCAGAAATCAGAAGGAGCACTATAGATGCAATAACGACAGTTGGTACAGTCAGTGCCATAGGCGCTATAGACAAAAGCGCAGCAACTCCAAGAGAGCCGAAGCCTACATGCGATAAGCCATCGCCAATCATCGCATAGCGCCTAAGTGTTAATGAGACTCCGATAAGAGACGCAGTCAATGAGACTAAGAGGCCTGTAAAGAAGGCTCTCATAAGAAAAGGATACGAAAGAATTTCACTAATCATGATCATGCCCTGCCTCTTCCAAAAATTCCTTTCCAAAAGCTGAAGTAAAATATTCTTCTTTGGTTCCGAAGAAATAGCTACCCTCTGCTAAGTGCAAAATAGTCTTTGCGTCATTGAGCGCTGGATGGATATCATGAGTGACCATAATAAGCGACGTGCCGTTAGCATTGAGCTCACGCAAAAGCCCATAAAGCTCACTTGTAGCTTTGACATCAAGTCCAGTTACAGGCTCATCAAGCAGTAGAACTTTCTCAGTTGCCATGAGCGCGCGGGATAGAAGCACACGCTGCTGCTGACCTCCAGATAGCTCTTGGTAAGATGCTTTAATATATTTATCCATGCCAAGACGAGTAAGGATAGACTCAGCTTTAGCCTTCTCTTCTTTTGAATATCCAAAGAGTCTTTTGTGGCGATTCAATGTTCCAGAAAGCACAACTTCCATAACAGAAGATGGAAAATCACGCTGTATAGCACTTTTTTGTGGAAGATACCCAATCTCTGAGCGCTTTAAGCCATCACCATATTCAACCTTTCCTTTAATAGGCTCGATAAGACCTAGAATGGTCTTTACGAGTGTGGATTTCCCTGAGCCGTTCTCTCCGACTATGCATAGATAATCACTCTCTAGGACAGAGAATGATAGATGATCAAGAATTGACTCTCCTTCATAGCCAAGAGAAATATCATGCGCATTAATCAACACGGAGTGCCTCCTTCAGAACGACTGCATTCTGACGCATTAGCGTTATATAGTTCTCGCCTCTATTGAACTCTTCAGGTGTTACGTTATGAATAGAATTGAAAGTCCTGACTTTAACACCAGCTTCCCTTGCTATAGTATTGGCTATTAATGACGAAGAGAGCTCTATATTAAGAACCAAAGGAACATCAAGCTCTTTGGCTTTATCAATTAAGAAGGCAACAGTCTTAGCACTAGGCTCACTCTCTTCTGCGCACCCAGGAAAGGCTGCATAGTACTTGAGACCATACTCTTCAAAAAAGTATCGAAGCGGGAATCGAGATGCGAATATAAGCGTCTTAAGCGTAGCTTTATCGACTATAGCTCTGAACTCTTCATCAAGTGCTCTTAGCTCTTCTTCTATCACTTCAAAGCGTTCTTTATATACATCATCTCCAGTAAGAAGAGTCAGTTTGTCTGAAAGAGAAGATAGTATCGATATCTCATTAATTGGACTTGTCCAAACATGCTCATCAATCTCTTCGCCCTCTTCTTCCTCTTCTAGTTCCATTCCTTCAACGTGCTCTTCATTAAGAAGCTCAACAGCAGAAATCAAAGTGAAATAAGACTCAGATTCAGTACTTTCCAAGATTCTATATACCCACTCATCAGACTCTCCACCTGTGAAGATAACCAAATCAGCATTTGCTACTTTTATCATATCTTTCGGTGTTGGATCATAGTGATGCATATCAGAGCCTGGCGGAAGCAATAAAGAGAGCTCAGCTTCATCACGTAGCAAAAATCTAGCAGCATCATATGACGGGAAATCGATTGCGACTATCTGGAGTTTATCGCTCTTAGTGTTATCGCTCTTTGCGCATCCAGCTAATAAAATGATTAGCAATAGCAATGGTAGTAGCTTCTTCATTTCTGACACCTTTTGCATATGCCTTCGACTGTGCTTGATACATTTACTTTGAAGTCTGTCTCACGCTGAAAGATATCGATAAGGCGTTCACTCTCTTCTTCTGATAAATGCTCTAAGCGTCCGCATTTAGAGCAATGAAGATGCAGATGATGAGGACAAGAGAGCGGATCAGAGTAGCGATAGCATACTCTTCTCTCTCCATTTGCTATCTTCTCAACTTCCCCTTCTTCAACAAGCTTTGAAAGCAATCTATATAGCGTGCTTTGAGGAATATTAGGCAAAGAAGCGCAAACATCATCTGCAGAGAAGACATTCTCTTTATTATGTTTGAAGAACTCTAGTAGCTCTTTTTTGTGTATAGTGGAATATGACATATGAAAATGAGAATAGTTCTCATTTTATTTTATGTCAACATAGCCCAGCCGCTTTCAGCAAAGGAACATCTACAAAGAACTCAAGCAGACTCTTTTCGATATCATCAAATATAAGATGAAGTTTTACAGATGATTTTGATGCTGGAGCATACATATAAGCTGCGCGAAATAGCTCACTGACTGTTACGCTTTCAGGAGCGCGTAAAAACCGATAGCCACCACGACGTCCGCATCTACCCTCAAGTATGCCTGCCTTCACAAGTGGTCTCAAAATAGTTTTTATCTTTCTTTGCTCTATCATTCCATCCAAGCTAAGCTCTGATGATGGAACAAATGAAGAATCTCCATTGCTTTTCTT
The DNA here is from genome assembly GCA_934247875.1 of uncultured Spirochaetales bacterium. Lineage (GTDB taxonomy): Bacteria > Spirochaetota > Spirochaetia > Sphaerochaetales > Sphaerochaetaceae > Ornithospirochaeta. Next base: position 6,480 of record CAKQJZ010000047.1, on the reverse strand, counting down.
TGCCAGCGTCAAAGCTATAAGCAGCATGAAATGAGTATCATCTTTTAGTATCATGTAACCCCCTATCGACATCATAGCCCATAAAAAAGTTTTTTAAAGGAGAAAAATTAACGTTTTGAGTAGTCTTATTTTCTGATATTTCGGAACTATGCAAATTAGCACTTGAAAAATGAAAGAAAGCTAAAATAAGCTAGTGAGTATGAATAATGAAACTATTGAATTACTGGCAAACAGACGCTCAATAAGAGCATTCGAGAATCGTCCTATAGAGGAAGAGACTATCAAAAAGCTCAAGGAGCTGACACTCAGAGCACCTACTGGTGGCAATATGACAACATATTCTGTCATTGAAGTAACAGACCCAGAAGTCAAATCAAAGCTTGCAAAGATCTGCGACAATCAGCCAATGATTGAACGTGCGCAGGGCGTGTGGGTATTCTTAGCTGATTTTGAAAGATGGTACAACTGGATCAAAGATGGCGGCAGCCCTGAAAGATGCGGCAAGGAACTAAGGCACCCAGGACTTGGCTATCTTCATCTTGCAATGCAGGATGCAATAGTTGCAGCTGAGACTGCAGTAATAGCAGCTGATGCACTTGGCTTAGGCTCTTGCTATGTTGGTGATATCATCGAGAACTATGAAGAGCTTCAGGCACTTATGGAGCTTCCTCCGCTTGCAGCACCTGCAGCTATGATCATCTTTGGCTACCCTAAAGCATGCAGAGAAGAGCTTACACTCCGCCCAGATGAGAAATATGTCTTCTTCCCTAATAAATACCACATGCAAGACACTGCAGAGTGCGAGAAGATGTATGAGCGTCATACTGCTCGCTACAAAGAGAAGAAGATCATACCTCATGGAAAAGTTGAGACATACGCTGACCACTACTTCAACAGAAAGGTCTCTTCAGACTTCATGAAGGAAATGGATAGAAGCGCAGCTGTCTTTATGAAACGCTGGTGCGAAGAATCATCCAAATAATTTAATAGCCAGATCTGGATGATTGGTAATAAGACCATCTACTCCCCATTTCTGGCACTTCTTCATGTCTTCTTCTTTATTTACTGTCCAGACGTTGATAGCAACTTTATTAGCTTGAAGCTCTTTGACAGCTTCATCATCAAGAAGCGCAAAGTCTGGATGGTATGCATCAAAACCTGTCTCTTTAATTGCATATCCAATATTCTTGATCTTAGGGTTACCAATCAAAAGACCACCAGGGATCTCTGGTGCGAGCTTTTTCAATAACATTATAGATAGCCAATTGAACGATGAGAATATGACTCTGTTCTCTAGTCCAAAGCGTTTTACTAAGCCAAGAGTCTTCTCTTCAAGCGTTGGATAGAAAACAGGAGCTGTCTTAAGTTCAATATTGACCATCAGATCTGTGTCTTTCAGAAAGTCGAGGAACTCTTCAAGAGATGGAATTGGAGTAAATCCAAATGAATCGTTCTTTGTCTTTCCTGCAGAAATCTTCTCAAGTTCTGATCTCTTATAATCAGAGACAATACCCTCTTTGCCTGTTGTTCTGATCAAGGCTTCATCATGGATGACCATAACTTCCCCATCTTTTGATAGATGGACATCCATCTCTATACCATCGGCCTTTACTTCTGCGGCCTTCTTGAATGCTAGCATTGTGTTTTCTGGATATTCTCCGCTCCAGCCACGGTGTGCAATGATTTTCATAACACTTATTTTCCACCAATACACAAAAAATACAAGAAATTGGAATTGGCATCTTATTATCCTTTCACTATATTTAATGTATGTATCAGAATAATTCCCCATTTCAGAGACGTAATGGCTCAGATCATTTTTCTGTTTTTCTAGTTGTTACAGCTGTTATCGCAATAGTCATTGCATCTGTTGTTGATAATGAAACAGCAAGAATCGTCATCAATGCACTCGCACTGGTCCTTGTTATATATTCATCATTCAGAATGCTTAGCACTAATATTGCCAAGCGCAGAGCAGAGAATGATAAATTCCTCGCTCTTTTTGGAAAGAAAGCAAACTATAGCTCATCATATTCATCTAGTAGCTACTACAATAGCGGAGAATATAGAAATGCTACTCCTACCAAAGAGGAGCTGAGACGAGAAGAGAGAGAAAAGAAGCTCAGAGAAAGAGCTGAAAAAGAGAGAATCAAGAAAGAGCGCAAAGAAAGCGAGAAGATTTATAAATACTATAGATGTCCTAAGTGCAATACAGAGCTCAGAGTCCCTAGAGGCAAAGGAAAGATCAAGATCAAATGCCCAAAGTGCCAAGAGGAGTTCATAAAGAGGACATAATATGTTTGGGTATATAACACTCTCAAGAGTCAATGCAGATAAAGAAATGAGACTTGAATACAAGTCCTACTACTGTGGACTTTGCCATGTTCTCAATCAGAAATATGGAATCAAGGGAATGCATTCACTTTCCTTTGATATGGTATTTCTGACAATACTCTTATCTGATATATACGATGAGGATACAGTAAAAGGGAAAGAGAGATGCATCGTAAGACCTCTTGTACCTCATGACTATATATGCTCTAAGGGTGCTACAGATTACGCGGCAGATATGCAGCTGCTCCTTTTCTATTTCTCACTCCTTGATAACATCCAAGATGAGCACAAAGACAGGATACGTGCTAAGAAATATGAGAAGATAGCAACTGAAATCACATCTCGCTATCCAAGACAATATAAAGTACTAAAAGAGAAGCTTCATGAACTGAGAGAGAAAGAAGAAGCCAACGAGCAAAATCCAGAAGCGCTCTCAGCTCTCTTTGGTGCTATTCTTGGCGAGATATTCGTAAAAGATCCAGATTTCCATTTCGCTCCAGAGCTGCGCGCCCTAGGCGAAGCACTTGGCAGATTCATTTACCTCATAGATGGCTGGGATGACAGAAAGTCAGATAAGAAGAAAGGCTGCTTCAATCCTTTCCCTGAAGGGACTAAAGAAAAAGACGCAGAGAAGCTGCTATTGAATGCAGCTGCAGATGCTTCTCTTATATTCGAGCGACTACCACTAGAAAGCAGTATTCCAATCATGAGGAACATAATATATAGCGGAATCTGGACAAGATTCAAAAAGGAGAATACATGACAGATCCATATGAAGTCTTAGGACTATCCAGTTCCGCAAGTGAAGAAGATGTAAAGAAAGCATATAAGCGACTTGCGAAGAAATACCATCCAGATGTTACTGGCAACGATCCTAAAGCTGCAGAAGAGATGCAGAAAGTCAATGCTGCATACGATGCGATAATGAACAAGAAGAGCTACAGAAGCGATAGCTACAGCTACCAAGGCTCAACAAGCTATGAGGAGCCTATAGAGCTTCAGGCTGCTGTCAGCTACATAAACGCACGCCGCTACAAAGAAGCTTTGAATGCGCTTTCAGGCGTTGAAGAGTCAAGACGCAGCAGCAGATGGTACTATCTATCTGCAGTTGCAAAGTCTTATTCAGGCGATAGGACAGGCGCTGAGGAAGATATAGACAAAGCACTTCAGAGAGAGCCTAACAATATGCAATACCAGACATTCAAGAGCCGCATGAATAGCAGTACAAACTACTACCGCGAGTACTCAACTACGCACTACAAGTCAAATATAACAGGTGGAATAATCAACTTCTGTCTGACAATGCTTATGCTCAGATTCTGCTGCTGTATTATCTAGTCTCTCTCGGATAATAACGAAGCACTGTATTGATAATCTTTGAAAGATACTGCGGTGCTTCATCCAAAGTAACAGATAAGCGCTCAAGCACGATATCTGAATAGGTATCAACGATTGCAGAGATAGCGAAATCAATGACGACTTCTGCTTCTTTCATATCAACAAGTGACTTGCTGATTTCATCGCTTTCAAGCAATACTCTTATTGCATCGCTCTTCTTTCTGAGAATGAAGTCATGAATACCATCGATTTTCAGTATCAGCTTGAAATATTCAAGATCCTTTGAGATGTAGTCAGAAATCTTTTTGAAGACTATAGAGTTGTCTTTTACGATATCTTCGACATCAGTCTCTTTGATTGAGAATAAGATCTCATCGACCATGCCAGCACAGATTTTATCAAGGACATCTCTGACGTCCTTGAAATGGGCATAGAAAGTTCCTCTGTTGATATCAGCTCTGTCTACGATATCAGTAACTGAGATCTTATCAAAACTCTTCTCTCTCATAAGCGAAAGAAGTGCATTCTTAATTAGAACTTTGCTTCGGATAGAACTACGATACTCGGCTTTTACTCTCTTTGCATCATCAATCATATTCGGCACCTAACTAATTCTAATAAAAAATAATTCTTTAATTCAACTCTTAGCCTTTAACGCGCTTAGCATACTCTATCGCATTTTTTAGTCCATCGCACTCAACATCTGTTGTAATGTAATCTGCAACAGCTTTCAAAGAATCAGAACCATTGCCCATAGAGATCCCAATAGCTGCATATTCAATCATTTCAATATCATTTGCGCCATCGCCTACAGCTATAACGCTGTCTCTGCTATCTCCATAATATTCAAGGATTTTCTCTATACCTGTTGCTTTAGTAATATCAGGGAGCACTACTTCAGCCATCAGATCCTGAGGAAGCCCTACAGTATTATCTACTACGACGAATTTGCCTTTAAGTGCTTCTCTTACTTCCTGAACACGGCGCTCTTTTGAAATTATCAAGAACTTGTTCATCTCAAGTTCTTCACTGAGTTCATCGACAACTGCAGCATGAGGAATCTCTATTACGTTTCCAACATACTCCATCATCAGATTTTTAAATAATTCGAGGCTTTCTTTCTTGAAGTATGTGCCTTCGTCTGTCTGTATGACGCCTTCAAGATTAAACTTCTCAATCGCATCCAATGCCTCGCGTCTCTCTTCTGGTGTGAAAACCCGCTTATAAAGAAGCTTTCCATCTGCATAAGCTCTGCCACCTGCTGAATAAACTCCCCCATTAAGCGGAAGAGAAGCTATCGCATCTGAGATTTCTGCTATGCTTCGTCCAGTTGAGAGAAAGATTCTGTCTCCAGATTCCTTTGCGCTCTTTATAGCTTCAAGTGCTGATTCTGGAACTCTCTTGCCAAATGGCAAAAGCGTTCCATCGATATCGAAGAAGAAATTAAGCCTCATTGCGTCCTTTTACAAACTTGAAACCAGCATCCTGCAATGCTTTCTTGATCTCTTCAACATGCTCATGGTTCCTTGTCTCCATCGAAATAGAGAGAGTACATGAGTTAAGATCTGTTTCGCGGCCAGTCTTATCATGCTGAACACTGACAACGTTTGCACCAAGACGTGCAATTATTGAAGATACTTCAACAAGCTGTCCTGGCTTATCGACAAGCTCTACTGTGATATCTGCAATACGTCCTTCTTTTATAAGCGCTCTGTTGATAACACGAGAAAGGATTGTTACATCGATATTGCCACCAGAAACAAGACATACTGTCTTCTTGCCTTTGACGTCAATCTTATTGAAAAGCGCAGCTGCAACAGAGACAGCACCAGCGCCTTCTGCAACCAGCTTCTGCTTCTCCATAAGCTGCAAGATAGCATCTGCAACTTCATCATCTGTTACTGTGACGATCTCATCTACATATTTCTCAACAAAGTCGTATGTAAGATCTCCTGGGCACTTAACAGCAATACCATCAGCTATAGTTGCAACATTTGAAAGTGCTTCAACTTTATGATGCTCAAGAGAGTTGACCATTGAAGGTGCACCTGAAGATTGGACGCCATAGATCTTGATAGATGGCTTAAGCATCTTCATTGTAAATGCGACACCGCTTATTAGGCCACCACCGCCTACAGGAACTACAACGCTGTCTACATCTGGAAGCTGCTGAAGAATCTCAAGACCGATTGTACCCTGACCCGCAATGACATCTGGGTCATTGAAAGGATGAATCATAGTTCTTCCAGTCTCTTTGACTATCTCAAGCGCTCTTGCATATGCATCATCATATACACCTTTAACAAGCTCAACTTTAGCACCGTATGATCTTGTTGCCTCTACTTTAGAAATAGGAGCTCCTTCTGGAATGCAGATAATGCTATCAATACCCTGACGCTGAGCTGCTAGTGCAACACCCTGAGCATGGTTACCTGCAGAACATGCAATAACACCCTTCTTTTTCTGCTCTTCTGTGAGCTTGGACATCTTATAATAAGCACCACGGACCTTGAAAGAGCCTGTAATCTGAAGATTCTCGGTCTTGAGATAGACCTCATCTTCTGGGAACATCTTAGGAGCACGGATCAAATCTGTGCATCTGGCAACTGGCTTTAGAGCAAAGCTTGCCTGATAAACTGTATCTAATGTAAGCATAGCCACATCTTATCCATTGTCCAAAAATAATGCAATAAATCGGAATCTTTTCACCATAAGACATTCTTTGTTACATGTAACTATTCAGTCACCCTAAACCAGGGCAGCGCCAAGCAATGGCAGAGCTGAATTATCTAGCACTGCGTTTATCAT
>CAKQJZ010000046.1 GCA_934247875.1 uncultured Spirochaetales bacterium | reverse complement strand
CATTACCTCTTATCTCATTATAGCTTTTGGATGCAATATATAACGGGGCATTGAGTTCTGGAATTGGATTGTGTCTGTTGATTATGATTAAGAAGACATCTTTTATTTCTTTATATCCTTCGCCTCTGCTGATCAGAGAGCGTAGAGCAGCCATATAGAGATCTTCTCTTCTGTAATCGAATTCATCATTCTTATTCTGTACCTCTATGGCGATTAAGCTTCCATCGAAAGCCTTGATCATTGACGTAAGAAACAAAATCCTCATGCCTTGCAGCATATGCAAAGAGTATGTCGTCAAAGAGGCATAGAGGATCTGGGTATCTCTTATAAAACAGTTCTAGTGCAATATTCTTGTATGCCATGAAAACTCCTTCTGCTTATATATATGCAAAAAGTTGTTTTCGAATGGTATTTTCAAGATTAATTTGCAATTTTCTTTTTCAGTTCTTCTAATTCTCTATCTATTGCTGCATTTCTCTCGATTTCTTCAAATGAGCATGCACTGTCTTTTTCGTTGTCGTTACTAGCTTCAGCTTCCCATTTGTCTAGCTTTGCTTTGACTTCCTCTAAGCGTCTATTCCAGGAAGCATTCTCGTTTCTCTCAATTGTTTTCTTGGCTCTGATTCTTTCTTTGGAAATCTTTGCTCTGCTTTTTAGCTCAAATGATTTCTGTCTCATCTCATTAAGCTTCTCTTCTGCTTCCTTTCTTGATTCAATAAGAGAGCTTACAAGACTTTCAAGTGTTGCTATGCTTTCTTTTTGATCGTTTATTGATTTCTCAATCTGTAGCTTCTCCTCAATAGCTTCTCTTGAGAGCTCTTCATTTCCTTTTTCAAGTGCAAGCTTTGCTCTTTCGCTCCATCTTTCGTGCTGAGCTTCTTTGAGCTTCAAAGAGTCTTTGAGTGTTCTTAGCTCTCCAGTCTTTTCAGCAATAGTGACTTTCATGGTCTGGACAGTATCAGAGAGCTCTCTGATTGAAAGGTCAATGAGTTTCTCAGGATCTTCTAGCTTATCTAGAAGCGAGTTAATGTTCGATGAGATTATGTCTTTCATTCTTTTAAATACGTTCATTCGTTTTCTCCTGTAGAACATCTAATGCAAGTAGCGTGCCAACTGGTGAAAAATACATATATACGCTTATGTTTTGGCTGAATTTGCTAATAATATGGTAAAAAGAACCAAATAGTGATGTTTGAGTTTGTATCTATTTGAGTTATGCTATCTTTATGAGCACTCTATATATTGTTGCAACACCAATTGGCAATCTTGAAGATATTACACTCAGAGCTATAAAGACACTTGAAAGTGTCGATATAGTTGCATGTGAAGATACAAGACATACACAGCTACTGCTTAATCATCTGAATATCCATAAACGCACTATTGCATGCCATTCATATAATGAAGAGGAGAGTGCTAAAGGGATAATAGAGCTTCTCGATAGTGGTTCAGATATCGCATATTGCTCTGATGCGGGGACTCCTGGCGTTTCAGACCCTGGTGCTAGGCTTGTTGAGAGAGTAAGGAAAGAAAGTGACCATAAAATAGTCCCGATTCCAGGTGCATCTGCGTCTGTTACGCTTATATCGGCAGCAGGCAAAGTTGGGAAGACATTTACTTTTGAAGGGTTCTTGTCCCCAAAGAAAGGGAGAAGAACAAAGCGGCTTGAAGAGCTGATTGCTCGAAAAGAGTGCTTCATCATCTATGAGTCTCCATTCAGAGTTCTAAAGACTCTTGAAGAGATCAAAGCTATTGATAGCTCATTGAAAGTTGTATTTGGCCGTGAGCTTACTAAAGCTTTTGAAGAGATTTTCTCAGGTACAGTTGAAAAAGCTATTGAGACGCTGAAAGCTAGAAGTGCTATAAAGGGCGAATTTGCTATAGCTATAGTCCCAGGAGACGATGATGATAAGTGTGAAGAAGCTAGCGACTCTGAAGAGTAGAGTTCAGCTTAGAAAGATTGGGAATATATTCCATGAGCACTTCTTATATGAGAATGAGTATCTTGAAGCTGTATTCTCATTCTTGCTTACTAATGAGCTTTTGACTGATGAAGATAAGGCAAGGCTCTCTTATTTCTATAACTCTAGAAATTCTCTCTATGGCGATGATATCTACTTCTATCTCTTAGATAAGCTTGGAGAGAGTGTTGCTGACTGGGATTTCAAAGATGAAGAGGGTGCTATTCTTTGGGAGAAGCGAAAGCTCCTCAATCACTATTTATATCTAGATCACCTTAGAAGCCCATATAATGTTGGCTCTATTTTCAGAAGTGCTGAGAGTTTTTGCGTAAGTTCTATATACCTTTCTCCTGGAAGTGCAAGCCCTGAGCATCCACGTGCAATACGTACTAGCCGTGATACAGTCCATGGCGTTGATTGGTCATATAAAGAGCTTCTGAAAATCGATAAGCCTATATTCGCACTGGAGCTTGGCGGTGTCGATATTGCTGATTTCTCTTTTCCTCGTGATGCTATTTGCATAGTCGGAAGCGAAGAGAGCGGTGTTTCAAAGGAAGCTTTGGCACTTGCAGATAAATCACTTGGGCGTGTTTCTATTGCACAATATGGCGCTAAAGGCTCTATCAATGTATCAGCTGCGACTTCTATTTTGCTCTATGAGTGGATGAAGAGTGAACTTGACTCATGAAGTGGTACTGGTTAGACTAAGCTAACCATGGAAAAACCACTAGATATTGAGTCCTATGAAGTATTTTCAGGAGTGACAATCAAATTCATAAATGCGCATTCTTCTTCATGCCAAATGGATGGAAAGAATGGACACTTTCTTGAGATAATCCACTCTCTTGAAGGAAGAGCCGAGTGGGAGAGTGACAGCACATTCTACTTTCTCACTTCTGGTGATATCTCGATAAGCGCAAAGAGAGACGAAAGCTCAAATCTCTCGTTTCCGCTCTCACATTTCCATGGGCTTATGATTGTGTTTGACTTAGATAGAGCACCTAAGTGCTTTTCATGCATACTAGAAGAAGTCAGCGTTAAGCCAAGCGAGATAGCAGCTCGTTTCTCTCCAGATAATAAGCCATATATAGCCCGCTCTGATGAGCATATAACGCATCTCTTTTCTGAGCTTTATGATAAAGACGATCAGTTCAGAATTGCATATTACAAAGTCAAGATATTGGAGCTGTTATTGTTCTTATCGCTTTTCAAAGAGACAAAAGATATGTATAGCACAGCGTCCAAACGCGAAGTTGAGATAGCTAATAGCATCTCATCGTACTTATCGTCGCATCTTGAAGAGCGTGTGACGCTTGAGACGTTATCTCGTATGTTCTCATCATCTCCAACTGCTATAAAGAATGCATTTCGCAAGGTATATGGCATTCCGCTTTATGGCTTTTCAAAGAAAGTACGTATGGAGGAAGCTGCAAAGCGAATAAGAGAGAGCGATGATAATATCCTCTCTATCGCTTCAGAGTTCGGCTATGAGAACGGCTCGAAGTTCGCATCTGCTTTCAAGTCTGTGCTTGGCTATAGCCCTAGCGAATACAGAAATGTCTTTTCAGAGCCAAACAGTGTCTGATCAGAGTAGTTAGTCATGACTAATTCAGTTATTCTCTAATCAGATTAGAGGAGGCTGAAATGAGCGAAGAGCAGGTTATACAGCACTGTTCACCGACACTTGCAGGTATTAAATGCGCAGCTATGTTCTCCACGCCTTTTACCACCAAAAGCGAAGCGCTGGAAGATACTGAGAGCTTAAGTGATAAAGTGAAGCCTTTTGGGCTTGAAGTCATGCTTTTACGCTACAGATGCCCCAATGCTCTAGTCTATATCTATCGTCCTGAAATGCTTTTCAAAGCGCTTAGAACTCCTATAGCCAATGAGCTTTTGAAAAGCAAAGGATATGACTTTGCATCTCTTGAGGATGGAGTAGAAGAGCTTAAAGCGCATGTTGAGAGCTGTCCTTCAATTCCACATGAAATAGGGCTCTTCCTTGGCTATCCTCCAGAGGATGTGAAGGGGTTTATTGAAAAGAATGCAATGGAGTATAAGTGCAAAGGCTACTTCAAAGTATATAGCGATGAAGTGAGAGCTAAAAGCCTCTTCTCAGAGTACTCTAAGTGCACGGCGATAAACCTTGAAAAATATAGAAATGGTGCAAAGCTGATCGATTTGATCGCTATTGCATAGCGGAGGGATATATGAAGGTTGCAATTGTATTCTGGTCTGGTACAGGAAATACAGAGGCTATGGCAGAGATTTTACAGTCTGCTATTAAAGAAAACGGAAACGAAGCAGAGCTAATAAGCGCATCATCATTCAATGCTCAATCAGTAAGCGCTTATGATGCTCTTGCTTTTGGATGCCCTGCAATGGGGTCTGAAGTGCTTGAAGAAGATGAGTTTGAACCTATGTTCTCTCAAGTCGAATCATCGCTCTCAGGTAAGAAAGTCGCTCTATTCGGCTCTTATGGCTGGGGAGATGGTGAGTGGATGCGAGAGTGGGAATCAAGAACAGAAGCAGATGGCGCTAAAGTAGTTGGAACAGTTATCGCTAATGGCGAACCAGATGATACAGCTGTTAATGAATTAAAGAATCTAGGAGGTGCCTTGGTAGAATAGTTCACTCACTCCTTAGAATATTTTGAATTCTTTCTGTGGTTTTTGGGGCTGCAAGCTATCGTTGCAGCCTCATCTTTTTCAGTTCTGCTTCTGGCTATTATGGCAAAGTGCCTTAAGTGAATCTTCGATAGCTCTGTTATATGTACCTTGTGGGAATATGCCACGTCTATCGCGCTCTCCGCCTTTGAGGCCTGTAAGAAGCTCTAAGCCTTCATGTATGTCAGAGATAGCATAGATATGGAATTCACCGCGCTCAATTGCTTCTTCAACATTATATGGAAGTATCAATGAAGATAGATTCTGCTGCGGTATTATAACGCCCTGTGTGCCTGTGAGGCCCAAACGCGAACATGCATTATAAAAGCCTTGGATCTTTTCGTTGATTCCACCAACAGGCTGAAGTTCTCCCATCTGATTTACAGATCCAGTTACTGCGATATCTTGTCTGAGTGGGATATTTCCAATAGCAGATAGAAGTGCATATAGCTCTGCTGAAGATGCGCTGTCTCCATCAACTTCGCCATAGCTTTGCTCAAAGCACATGCCTGCATATAGCGAGAGAGGGAATGAGCGAGCATACTGGCCTCTTAGATAGCCTTCAAGAATCATGACGCCTTTATCGTGGATGCCGCCAGATAGTCCTGCTTCATGCTCGATATTCACTATCCCTTCTGTTCCAGGAGCTACTCTGGCAGAAATAACAGTAGGAGTTCCGAATGAAGTCAGTCCTCTATCCATTACAGCAAGTCCATTTACTACACCAACACGCTTTCCTTTGAGATTCATTACCATTACGCCATTCTCAATCTCATCGTTGATATGGTCTTCTGCCATAGAGCCATACCAGTCACGCTTTTCAAGTGCATTTCTGATTGATCTGTCTGTAATGATTTCTTCTTTATTTGAAAGCCCAAGTATTACTGCCTCTTCAATCAGATCTGATAGTATTCTGAGTTCTGTTGTCAGCTTGTTTCTGTCTTCAGCTACAAAAGAAGAGAATCTCAGCACTTCTTTATATGCTGAGTCAGCTATCTTAAGAGGAAGCTCTTTAGCTGCCTCTTTGAGGTATGAGATTGTACCGAAGATGTTTTCTTCTGTTGCATCCATAGAGTAGTCGAACTCTGGTGATATCTTAAAGAAGCGCAAGAACTCTTTATCTTCATCGCTTAATTTGTCATAGAGATCCTCATTGCCAATCAAAATGACTTTAGTGAGCATTGGAATAGGAGATGGACGGAGAGATGAGAGCATCTCGCCCTTTACTGCAGTGCTTGTCAGTGCTCTATGAGTCATCTCAAGGTAGCGTTTCAGCTTTGAAAATAGCTCTTCATCTTTGACAAGCTCTTCGCCATTTAATACTAAGAAGCCACCTGCTGCTTCTTGGTACGAGCCGATATGTATGCCCATATGGTTCTCTTTCTTGCTATCGATGAAGCCAAATAAAGATTCCTTTGATGGGTGTGTCTCAATAACCAGCGGCCGTCTTGTTGCGTTTGATCTATCGAGCACTATGTTGATTTCATAAGCTAGTTCTGACTCTACTCCATCTAAGTGCCTGAGAAAGTTAGTAATAGCGCTGTCATTCCATTTAGCGCTTATCTCTTCAGCGCTAAGCTCCTTATCTCTTAAAAGATGTAGATCTTTCTGGAATTCACGTGCCATGCCACGCTTGAAGCGCAGGCAAGCAGGGCAATCAGGATGAGCCTGAGAGTAGACATAAGCTGCGTCATATAGTGAGTCTATATCATTCTCAATACGCTTTATCTCATTTTTGACAGCAGTCAATCTTCCAGATCCTTCTTCACCTGAGAGGAATATATTATAACCGCTTCTATTGACTGAAAGGCCAAGACGCAAGAGCTCTATTGCACGCTCTTGTCCTACGATATCTGTGCCTTCTTTAACGTTTGTTATATCTAAATTCTGATAGCTTAAATGTATATCATCGCATTTGATTTCTTTCAGCATGAGTCAATATTAGAACTGTGGAATAATTCCTGTCAATGAATTACACTTTTTCTCATGACAGTAAAAGAATATGCAGATTATTTATCAAATCTGTTAGAGCTATCAGAATTCAATGACTTTTCTTTGAATGGAATACAGATAGAAGGTGAGGATAGAGAGCTTAAGCGTGCTGCTTTTGCAGTAGATGCTACATATGAGACGATATCTAAAGCTGCAGAAGAAAATGCAGATATCCTAGTTGTTCACCATGGCCTATTCTGGGGCGAGCCTATAGCTATAAGCGGAATCCATAGAAACAGAGTCAAATGCGCACTGGATAATAATCTATTCTTATTTGCATCTCATCTTCCACTCGATGCTCATTCGTTATATGGCAACAATGCTCAGATGGCGCTTAAGCTTGGAATGAAAGAGTGGGACCCATTTGGTTTTTGCAAAGGCCGCTATATAGGAATCAAAGGCAATCTCCCATTTCCTATGACTCTTGAAGAAGTATCTCGGCTTCTATCATTTCCGCTTGATGAGACATTCTTCATCAAAGGCAAAAAAGAGAAGTGCTCAAGCGTTGGGATAATATCTGGCGGCGGCAGTGAGGATGTAAAGGATGCTATAAGCGAGAATCTTGATTTATATATCACAGGCGAGTTCTTGCATCAGGACTATGCATACGCAAAAGAGTCTGGTATCTCACTCATTGCAGGTGGTCACTACAGAAGCGAAGTCTTTGGCGTTATGGCGCTTAAAGCAATGACAGAGAAGAAGCTTGGTATTGATTCTATTTTCATTGATGCGGAGAGTGGACTTTGAAAAAGCGATATCTACCATATTCATTATCAATAGCTATCATTATCTTGGATCAGATTACTAAAGCAATCATAGTGGGCACTATAAGTGAGAATTCTATTGCTCTTAGATGCCTCAATGACTTTCTTTGGATTGTTCATGTAAGAAATGATGCTGTTGCTTTCTCTTTAGGCTATGGACTCCCGCTTGCAGTGAAATATGTTCTATTCATACTTGCACCTATTGTTATCATGGCCATGCTTGGCTATGCAGTCAGTGCAGCTCGCTTTGATAGCGAGATCAGCTACTTTGAGCGCTGGTGCCTTGCTGGTATACTCGGTGGCGGAATTGGAAATATCATAGACAGGGTATTCAGGCATTTGAGAGTTGTAGACTGGATCAGTACAGCAACTTATGGCTTTATGGGGATGGATAGATGGCCAACTTACAATTTAGCTGATGCCTCTGTCGTCATTTCTATTATATTATTGTTGGTGGCTATTATAGCCTCTGAAAGGAAGAAAAAATGAACAAGAAAGGTTATACAATCGTTTTCATGTTGATTGCAACGCTTCTGAACCTGTTGCTTTTAACTGTATTTTTCATCTTAGGCTTTGTGCTTCTAGGTCTGTTTATGAGTAGTCATCCAGATACTTCTCTTACAGGTTTTTTGACACTTTTAGTCTTTGTAGTATCTATTGGTGCAACATTCCTGATTTATAATGCACTGATTAAAGTTGCAGTCAATAAATTCGATCTTGAGAATAAGATCTATCCATTCTTTTCTCCTAAGAATAAGAGAAAGAAGAGCGGAGAAGAGTAGAATTGCGCTACCAGGCTCTCTCTAAGATTCTCAATAGCTATTGGTATTCATATAATGATGAGCCAATATGCTACTCGAAGAAGCAGCTCTTTCCACGCTTGTCCCACCCATCATTTCTACTTCCAGAGGAGTCTCCTGATGGACTATGGCACCTATTTGCTGACTCAGCTTTAGGGCTTGAGCACTACAGCTCTACATCAGGTTTAGATTGGGAGAAAGCTCACTTGGTATTTCCTCATGCTCACTATTCTTTCATCTATAAAGAAGGGAGCACTTATTACCTTTTATATGAGACACATCATAAAAAGCATTTTGCCAAGAAAAGCGAAGAAAAGAGTGATTTCTCAAGAATCATGCTTACATCATCTACAGACCTTTCTCTTTGGTCAGAACCTAAGCTGATTCTCGATAGCAGAGAGATAAAGAAAGCAAGTTACAGAGGTGGAAAAGAGAGGCTTTTCTCTCCTTCTTTAGTCCAATGGAATGGACGATACAGACTGTACTTTGGTGCAGGAGATGCAACTTTATATGACTCAAAAGAGCATGCAGCTGCGTCTTACCTTGTCGCTGAAGCTGACTATATCGATGGGCCATATAGCACTGAATCAGCTGCTATTTGGAGTGTTGATGGCGAGAGTGAGTATAGGAATCTTGCAGTTGGAAATGTAAGGATGATTCCATGCTCTGATGGACTTGCAGCACTTAATATTGCCTATTATTACTCAGAAGAAGAGAATAGAAGCAAATCTATTCTGCTTCTATCTACAAGTTTAGATGGCTTAGAGTTCTCTAAGGATATTGTAATTGAAAAGACTCCTGAAGAGGGCTGGGCCAGTGGATATATCACAGGTGTTGATATGCGCTACAAAGAGAGTGATGAGGCTTGGTATTGCTACTACTCAGCACTTGAGAGCAAAAAGCTATATGGCTTTAACTATACTAAAGAGTCTATAGGACTCCTATTAGGAAAAGAAAGATGATTGATTTTCATTCAGATACTATCTATGCACTTTGGAAGAACAAAAAAGAGGGTGAGTCTCTTTTGAATAACTCTTTGATGATTGATAAAGCAAAGCTTATCAAAGGCGGAATCACAGGACAGTGCTTTGCGCTTTACACTCCGCTTGAAGAAGGTAAGCCCTGGACTGTTGTAAATGAACTCCATGATCGATTTGTAGAAGAAATCCATAATGCTGGTATCGAGCAATATAGTGGAAAAGAGAATCTCACTACAGGCCTTCATGCTATTCTCACAACAGAAGAAGGCGGGGCAATAGAGGGTAAGATTGAGCGCTTAGAGACTCTTAAAGAGTGGGGTGTCAAAGTCTTTGGCTTTATCTGGAACTATGAAAATGAACTTGGCTACCCTAATAGCCAGGATGCTGAAATAATGAATAAAGGTCTGAAAGAAAAAGGCTATGAAGCACTTTCTGAGTGCGAGAGGCTTGGCATGATTGTCGATGTGTCTCATCTCAATGATGGCGGCTTCTATTCTATTGCTGAGAAAGCAACTAAGCCTTTTATTGCAACTCATTCAGATGCAAGAGCTATTACTAATGTAAGCAGAAACCTCAAGGATGATCAGATTAAGATTATCGCAGATAAAGGTGGCGTAATAGGACTTAATCTATGCTGGGCATTCTTGGCTACAGAGAATACACCTCATAGATGCAGCCGCGTTGAAGATATGGTTAAGCATGTTGAGCACTTATATAAAGTCGGTGGTGAAGATGTGCTTGCATTCGGCTCAGACTTTGATGGAATCGGCGGAAACTTGGAAATAGATGGCCCTGATAAAATCTATATGCTGCGCTCTGCTCTTAAAGACAGCGGCTTTAGTGATCGCATCATCGATAAGATGTTCCTATTAAATGGCATTAGAGTGCTTAAAAGCTGAGTAATTCCAAATAATGCATAAGTTTTCTGATTATTATTTTAATCTGAAATAACTGAAATAGTGGTATATTGAGAATCAATAGTTAATTACTATTTGTGCAATAATACTTTTGGCTAAATTTCTACAATTTGGCATTTTGTTTTATTTTCTCATAACGTAATATATTAACTATCACTTCTCATGTGCAAGAATAAATACTATGGAGGTCAGAATGGGCAAAAATAATAAGAAGAACAAGAGCCGAAGCGTTGTTCGCTCTAAAAAGAGCGAAGCGAAGAAGAAAGCATCGGTTTCTAGAAGCTCGCTAGAGAAAAGAGCAGCTAAAGAGAGAAAAAGAGCAGAGCTCAGAGCTTTGAGAGAAAAGGAAAGAAGTGAGTATCTGATTATCCACTCTGACGAAGAAAGACCAGAAGTCAAAAGTGTAAAGAAAACAGTTGTTAAAACAGTTTCTGTTCCTGTGACTGTAGAAGATAAGCTTGAAGCAAGTCTTAAGCGCATATCACTCTCTGAAATCGAGCGCTACGCAAAGACTTCAGCTAAAGCTTATGACAAAGCTTATGATGAGATTGAAGCATATGAGAAAGAGCTTGAAGCGATTGAGAGTTCCATTGCTCTTATAAAGACACCAAGAGGCGCAAGCGAAGAAGAGAAAGCGCAGAACGCTGAGAAGCGCAAAGCACTCAGAGCCCAGAAAAATGATATCTCAAAGCGTATTGTAATATCTAAAGCTAATGCTGAAGCACTTGAGAGAAGCAGCGATGAATATGCTCATATAGTTGCGCTTTTGAAGGGAGAAGCTGAAGTTGAATTAAAGAAGAAGCCAAGGCTTAACCCTAAGAAAGTAGATCTCACAAAAGAAGAAGAGAATGAGCTTGTAGAGCGCTATCTGCAGACTAAGAAGCCAAAGACCAAGAAAGAGAGTACTGTAAAAACAGAGGAAGTAGTCGTTACAGAAGAGTCTGCAGGCCCTGAAGTAAAGACTCTCAAAGTTCTTGGCGATAAGAAAAAAGAACCATCTGCTCCAAATGAAGCAAAAGATGAGAAGAAGCCAGCTACTAAAGCAGTAGAGCCTAAAAAAGAAGTTCCTGCTAAAACCGAAGAAAAGAAGAAAAAGAAGGGCTGGATTGATTGGGTACTAGTTGTAGTACTTGTAATCATCATCGCAGTATTCAATAAAACATGTACTTCAAAAGACAAAGCACAAAACGAAACTGTAAGTGCTTCTACTGCTCCTGTTGCTACAGTAGCAAAGGAAACACCTGCACCTGTAGTAAGTGAAAGCACTCCTAAAGCAACAGAAGAAGCAAAGACAACTACTCAAGAAGTCAGCAAAGCAACTATACCAGAAGTGAGTGTAAAGACTGAGACTATTGAGACTAAGAGTGAACCAGTAAGCGTAGAGACTCCAAAAGAAGATAAAGAGACTATATCTCTATATGGGTACAGTGCAGAACTGGTATATGGAGATGATAGCGTAACTGTTGCTCTTCCTAATGGAGTTGCTTCCAAAGAAGATATCTCATCATTCTTTGAGTTTGTTGTAGAGAAGTATCCAGAGCTTAAAGCTGCAAGCTACTCTATTGATGGCGACAAAGTGATATTATCAGCATCTAAAGAGCTGATTGCTACTCTAAGGCCTAATATCAAGAACATACTCTCAGAAGAGATTGAAGATTATTTGAAGGAAGTTTCTGCATGCAAAGAGGAATATAATTTCTATGGTTACGATGTTGAGATTAAAGCATATGATGATGCTGTTGTAGTTAAGTATCCTTCAGTCGTAACAGATGCCGATATCGCAGCCTTTGCTCAATATGCACTAACTAAATACCCATGGCTTAAAGACCAGGTAAGCTACACTCTTTGCGATGGATACGCAGAGTTCGATCTTTCATTCAAGCTTACAGAAGAAGAGAAGAAGAGTGTTCCAGGTCTAGTCAGTGATGAAATCATCTCATACCTTTCAACTCTATTTGAGAGTGCTCCTGCTGCTGAGACAAAGAGCGCTGAGATCTCAGCAACAAAGAGTGCATCAAGTTCTATTAATCTGATTGCTGAAGTCGCAAGGCCAGAAGAAGAGAAGAAAGCAGAAACAGTTCCTGTCGTTAAAGAAGAGAAACCTGCCCAAAGCAAGAAGGAAGAAGTTGTAGCAGCTCCTAAGAAGGAAGAGCCAAAAGAATCAATGGCTGTTAAAACAATCCAGAAGCCAGAAGCAAAAGAGAAAGAGCGCTACAACAGCTTCAAGGCATCAGCTTCATTAAACTCTTCAGCTCTCTACTTGTTAAATAGTCCAGCAACTTTAAAAGATCCTGCTGTATATCAGAACTATAGTGTTGCATTGAATCTCGATAACATCCTCAAGCTTGGTTCTAAAGTAGGAATCGGAGTCAAAGCTGAAGGCGGTCTATTTGCAATACCACTTAATGGCGACTACATGAGTGTAAATACAGCTACTAAGTTCTTTAATGGAGATAATTGGATTCGCTCTTACTCTGTAGGTGCTGATACAGTCTTCAAAGTAAATGGAAAGAGTGTTGATGGATATGCATCAGTGGGTGCAGGCTACGTCTTCTCAACTTCCCCTCTCGATAATGAGCTTGGATTCAACACTCTCTATATCGACGCAGGTCTTGGCCTAGATTTCAAGCTTTCAAAGAACTTCGCAATTGGAGTTTTCGGCAATTATAAGAATATGGCTAAAGGAACGAAAAATTATATTGGCGGAGGACTCTCTTTAGAGTTATCTTTCTAGAGTATTAAGGAATTTTTAAAAAGGACACGTGTATGAAAAAGAAAATTCTTATTTTAGCTTTGGTTGCACTATGTGCAATGTCATTTCTAACAGCTGGTAACATCAAGGCTGATGTTGCTCTTGGAACGCAGGATGCTGGTATGATGCTCAACTTCAAGCAAGAGAAAAACTATAGGAACGAGAGCACAATGAAGAGCACAATGGAAGCAAATGTTTCTGGAGTTGTTGATGTTATCTTCAATAAGAACATCGGAATGAATTTTGTTCTTGGAACAGATTTCAAGCAGGAGTTTAAAGTTGGTACAGGCTTCTTGTACATGACAAGCATCAGCACAAGCTCTAACTTCAGCACGTCTGTAGGCCCATACTTCATCTTTGGCTCAGACACTACACGCATGGGCATGTATGTAACAGCTGATTTTGATTTCAACCTCACTAAAGCTATGTTCTTGAGAGTTGGAACAGGAATGGATTTCGAGTTCTTGCAGATCAAAGATGGCGACAACACTACAAACATCAACATCGATGTGCCTCTTCCTCGCCTAGCTCTTGGCTGGAGATTCTAGTCTAATCACCACTTGGCATCAAACTGCTTGTTTTCTAAATGGAAGGCAAGCAGTTTTTTGTTAAGGGCCGAGTAAGTTAATTGGTACAACAAAGACTCCATCTGGCCTTCTGTAAGCATAGGTTCCAACACCAACCAATACCATCAAGAAAGATGGTTTCCCCATTTTACTATCATCAATTGATTCAGATAACTTCAATAGAGACTTTACGCCATGTTCAATAGCATCATTTCCACCGAGTTTGATTTCAATCAATCCATATTTACCCTTTGAAAGGTGTACAACAGCATCACATTCCAAATTGTTTTTATCCCTGAAATGGAAAACGTTGCCATCAATTATACTGCTATATACTCTTAAATCTCTGATGCAGAGATTTTCAAAAATGAATCCGAAAGTCTGAAGGTCATTTAGAAGATTCCCTGGCCCAATACCAAGGCTAGCAACAGCGATTGAAGGATCACTGAAATATCTAGTATCTGAAGTCCTGATAGCAGTTCTTGATCTTAAGTTTGGATTCCAAGCAGGCATGTTCTCTACAGCAAATATGCTTTGCAAAAGGTTTAAATATGCATAAGCTGTTTTATCTGAAAGATAGGATGATTCAGAAGAAGATAAGTCTTTAACCATATTGCTAATAGAGCATTGTGAACCAACAGCTCTAGCATAAGAATGCAGGAATCGAGCCATCTTTTCTCGATTGTAGACAACATTTTCATCTAGTTCGACTTCATTGGAACATATTGCTTCGACGTAAGATTTTGATGCAGTTAACTGAGCTCTCTCGCTCATGTTTTCAGCAATACATACTTCAGGCCATCCACCTCTACAGCAAATGAAAGCAAGTTCTTCAATATTCATACCTTTTGATGCTGATATATCTTCTTGACCAGAAAAAAGAGCTTTCAAGCTTACTTGTCCTGAAGAATCCTTAGATTCATATAAAGAGAAAGGCCTCATTATGAGCCTAGAAATACGACCAGTACCACTATGTACTCTTTTATCAGATCCCTTTAGCAAAGGACTTGCGGAACCAGTCAAAATGAAATGACCAAAACCGCCTCTCTTATCTATTGTAGTACGTACAGAGTCCCAAAGCTTTGGAACGATTTGCCATTCATCAATTAAACGGGGAGCTGGACCATCTAGAAGAAGTGAAGGGGAAATACTAGCAAGCCTTAAGTATTCTTCATTGTCAGGGTCTCCAAGTTCAACAACGCTTTTCGCTAGTTGTTTTGCTGTAGTTGTCTTGCCACACCACTTTGGCCCTTCAATAAGAACAGCGCCACTGCATTCAAGATAAAGACTCAATAAATCATCTGTAATTCTAGGGAAGTAATCCTTCATATATACTTTTATTATAATAGTTAATTCTTGGGAATAATCAACAATAAAAGTCCATCACTTCCGTATTTGGCCAAGTTTTACTTCCGTATTTGGCCAAGTTTCACTTCCGTATTTGGCCAAGTTTCACTTCCGTATTTGGCCAAGTTTCACTTCCGTATTTGGCTAGCGCCGAATTAAAGTAATAAGATTTAGACCCATAACTTTACCTCATTCGAAAACCAAGAAAGTATATATTTCCGAAAAAGGCATTTAAAAATTGAATGTTTCTTTTGGGAGAAATATACTTTAAGCATGTTATCTTTGGATAATTATTTAACAATAGAAGAACTGGCAGAGGAATGGAATATTTCTGCTAGGATGTTTATATAGGAGGAATCAAGAATGCTGTTGTTTCATGGTAGCAATATGAAAGTTGATAAACCGAAATTGATGCCGAATTTGCGAGCGTTGGATTTCGGTGCTGGGTTCTATTTGACCTCTTCAAAGGAACAAGCAAAGAAATGGGCAAGAACAGTTGCAAAAAGAAGAAATATGGGACAAGAAATAGTTAATGTATATAGCTTCAATGAAGATTTTCTCCAATCGCTGAAAGTTTTAACATTTCCATCTGCAGATGGTAAGTGGCTTGATTTTGTTGTATCAAATAGAAGTTCTAACTTGGGAAAAAATGATTATGACATAGTTGTTGGACCTGTCGCCAATGACTCCACGCTTCCTGTAATAGATGATTATATGGCAAATAAATACACAAAATAGGAAGCCGTAAAGAGGCTATTGCCTCAGAACTTGACTGATCAATATGCTTTTCTATCAGAGAAAGCTATTAAGCTTTTAGAGTTTGTAGAAGAGGAGGTTTTATGAACAAAGTATCTGCTCGTACATTAACTTTTTTTGATACAACGGTAATAAACAAGATAATCGAGAAGTATGGATTTGAAGAACATGAAGCAATTGATGCATTTCTTCAATCAAAGACATATAAAATGCTTATAAATAAAGAGCTTGAAATTTACGCTATGAGCCCTTTGATTGTTTTTGATATGTGGGAAGCTGAGAGAGTATGCGGTGATCCTCGAGATTCTCAATACATCAGATAGGAAGTACGCAAAATGAATAAAGAAGGTGAGTTTTTTATATATCTAATTGAGCATTATGCAGAGTATAAGGGTATTTCTGCAGATGAGGTCTTAAATAACTGGAAAAAACTGGGAATAGAAGACCTAATATATGATATGTATGAAATCTATCATTGTGAAAGATTGCAAAATGCATATGAAGATATAGATAAAATCATTAGAGAAAAAACATCTAAATAATAGCAATGATTGGGAAAATCATAAGTTGGGAGATTATTCCTTATCGTTATTGAAAGATGGTACACATGGTACTCATGCCGACACAGAAGATGGCCAATTACATCGGAGAATTGGTAGACTTTATGTAACTACTCAGGTATTTTCTAAGTCATAAAATTAAAAAGCGAAGCGTGGCTAATTTGTTCTCTTGTTTTCTCGGCAATTTCTTTAAATACAAAGATTTATAGTAGACATTTATGTAACTATTCAGTCGCCTAGTTTCTGAAATTTTCAAGTTTGTTGCCTTCTGTTCTAAGTGGCTCTTAAAAACCA
>CAKQJZ010000045.1 GCA_934247875.1 uncultured Spirochaetales bacterium | reverse complement strand
TAATCTGATCCGAGTGCATATTCATGCACTAAATGATGAATATTCTTTCATGCGATTTTACTTTTGCAATTTCCTCTTTCAAGTATTCTTTTAGCTTATTGACAGCTTCGATATCAGCTGGAAGCCATGCAACGCTATCTAGGCTGTTTTTATCGAGCCAAGCAGAAGCTTCATGTTCAAGAAGCGTAAGATTGCCTTCAACTAGATGAGCTATGAATACTTCCATTGATATATGGAAATTAGGATAGTCATACTCGACAGTAGTCAGATGCTTCTCTATTTCAATGACAGTATCAAGCTCTTCTTTGATCTCACGCTTAAGAGCCTCTTCTGCACTCTCGCCCTCTTCAAGCTTTCCACCTGGGAACTCCCAGCCATCTTTGAACTCTCCGTAGCCTCTTTCTGTTGCGAAGATCCTGCCTTCTTTATCGATAATTACAGCAGCAGCTACCTTTATGCTCTTCATAGCACTACCTCAGAAATATTATCAGAGAGCTTTGAATATACAGTCTTGAGTTTCTCTAGCTTCTCAGAAATCCTCTCATCAACACTCTCAAGCCACTCTTCATCTTTTCTGATATTCAAGTTACCTGCAGTTCCTACGCTTGTTCGCTTCTTCAAGGAGAGCACAGGATCCTCTCCTGTTACTTTATCAAGGTTAAGGCCAATATCTTTGTAGCTATCTCTGAAGTTGCCGCCAGCTATGACTCTCTCCATTACTCTATCTGTTGCATATAGCTCAGGAGTGCATGCTTTAATAAGGTTCTCTTTATGAACAGAGAGGTTATCAATCATCTCTTTCATGATCAGAAGCAGCTCTTCTGTTGTTCTGAAGCCTTCAATCAAAGGCTCTTTAGTATCCTGAAAATCTCTGTTATACCCTGATGGCAGACATTTGATTATCTCTTTGACACGAGAAGAGAAAGACATAATGAGCGCAGTTCTGCTCCTTGCAAGCTCTAAGCCATCAGGATTCTTCTTCTGTGGCATTATAGAAGAGCCAGTGCATAGCTCACGAGGAAGTGAGAAATAACCAAACTCTGGAAGAGTAAATAGCATCAGATCCTGAGCTAGCTTTGAAATAGTGAGTGCCAAATATGAGGCATGGTCTAAGAAGAATGCTTCAAACTTGCCTCTTGAGTTATTTGCATATAGCACATTGTTCTGGACTTTGCTAAAGCCCATAAGAGAAGCTGTATATTCTCTATCAAGTGGCAGAGTAACACCATAAGATGCAGCAGACCCAAGTGGGCTCTGGTCGAGGACTCTATATAAATCCAGAAGCATCTCGCTCTCTTCTATGATCTCTTCAGCAAATGAGAGCGCCCAGAGTGCGACAGAGCTAGGCATAGCTATCTGCATATGAGTTCTGCCAGGCATTGGAGTATCTACATTCTTTTTAGCAAGCTCAATGAGCGAATGAGCAAACTGAGACGCAGTTGATGCCAGCTTCATTGAAGCTTCTCTCATGTAGATTCTCAATGCTGTTTGCACTTGGTCATTTCTGCTTCTGCCTGTATGGATCTTCTTGCCAACATCCCCATAAGCATTAGTCAGATACCCTTCAATTGCAGTGTGGCAATCTTCATCAGAAACAGAAATAGGGAAATCATTCTCTTTCCTTAGCTTTGCGATAGCATTAAGGCCTTCTCTGAGCTTTGCTTCCTCTTCTTTAGTTATGATTCCGATTTTCTCAAGGCCTTTGGCCTGTGCAATCGATCCGATTACATCGGAAAGCACAAGCTCTTCATCATATATATAGTCATTTCTTACAGTGAAATGCTCCATCATTGAATCCAGTGTATAGTTCTTTTGCCAGAGTTTAGTTGCCATAGCATCTCCTCAAGATGAGAATAGCGAAAAGTGAAACAAAATAATAGCAGAAAAGCAAAATAGCAACGATATATAAGTATGAAGAAGTTATTGATAATCACATTGTCGCTCTTGCTTTTCAGCTGCAAAGAGCCAATAGAGCTATTTGACACACTAAAAGATTCAGATAAGACCATCGCAAAGGTCTTAAGCTATGAGCTAGTGGAGAACAAGTATCTGAAAATCAGATTCGACTCCCCTGTCGAGCTTGTTGAATTCCAGGTTGATAAGACTGACTACGAGCGCTTTGGAATAGGAAATGAGCTGTTCTTGAATCTGCCTTATCCTCTTAGCTACGGAGAAGAGGCAGTAGTATCGCTTACAGTGAAGAAAGATAGCGGGAATAAGACTCGTGCATCTCTTATTCTCCAAGGCTTCAATGAACATCTTCCTAAAATGTTAATCAATGAGCTCTCGACAGATGGCACAAGTGCAAGCCCAGATAGAGTTGAGCTATATATGCTCACTGAAGGTAACACAGCTGGCGCTGTGCTGACAGATACACTCGATGAATGCGTATTCATACTCCCCTCCATTGAAGTCTTTCAAGGAGATATCATAGTCGTTTATTGGGATAAGCCCAAAAAAGAAGACGACTATATAAGGCAAAGCGGGAAGACTATATTCTTGGAAGCTAATGCTGCTAAGACTATCAGCTCAAAAAATGGCGTATTCATTTTAAAAGAATCGAGGCGAGGCGATATAGTCGATGCTTTGATATACAGCGACTCTGAGTGTGAGAAGTTCTCAGCAAAGGCCAAAGCTGATGCAGAGTACCTGATCGCTAATGGCTACTGGTCTGGAGACGCAATAGATTCTACTTATGTAACATCATCAAGAGTCATCGCAAGACGCCCTGGCGCTGTAGATACCGATAGCGCAGATGATTTCTTCATAACGGCCCCAAGAAGGTCTTCTTTTGGGGAGGAAAACATATATGCACCATATATTCCAAACGAATTTCAATGAAAACTTAGCAAAAATCAAAAAACAGAACGATATATAAGTAAAGAGTGAATAGGAGGTCTGAATGATCAATCATCTCAACAATGTGCTCTTAGAAGGAGTACTCGTAACAAAACCAGAAATCGTTGCAAGATCAAAAGAAGAGGACGAGGGAAAGTACGTTCTTGCAAAGACCAGGCTCGTAACAGATCGCTACTATGTAGACAAAAAGGGCCAAAGCCAAGTTGAAAGTCTGTATATAGATATCCAGATGTGGGGAAACCTGGCAGAGATGGCTGCTAAAAGCATGGATAAGGGCATGACTTGCCGCATAGTCGGAAGACTCAAAATGTGCTCTTGGGAAGTAGAGAATGGAGAGAAGCGACGCACTTATGAAATTGTTGCAAGCCATGTAGAGTTCAAGAGGCCAAAGAATGGCAAGAAAGCTGAAGAGAAGATCGTGCTTGAAGACAAAGAACACGAAGGAGACAAAGTAACAGAAAAGGAGGTTGAATACATAATCTAAGGCGAAGGCTCTCTCTTTCCAGGGAGGGCCTTTTGTATCATAATAGCACTAGGAGTTTTAAATGAACCTTACAGTATTATCTGTCGGTGGCTCTATTATAGCCCCAGACAAAGTTGATTATGAATTCTTGAAGAAATTCTACAGTGCTATGAAAAACTATCTTGAAGAAGATAAAGAGAGAAAACTCATATTCGTAACAGGTGGTGGCGCTCCTGCTAGAATCTACCAGGAAGCATATAGAAATGTAACTGAAAAAGCAGATGCAGCTCTTCAGGATTGGCTTGGAGTCAAAGCAACACATCTAAATGGCACTCTCTTAAGAGCTATCTTCTCTGAGTATGCTAAAGATGATCTTGTAACAGACCCAACAGCTGATATTCCATTTGAAGGCAGAGTGCTTGTCGCAGCTGGCTGGAAGCCTGGCTTCTCAACAGACACAGACGCAGTATACCTTGCAAGAAAGTTTGGCGGAAAGCTTGTAATCAACCTTTCAAATATCGCTAAAGTATATACAGACGACCCAAGAAAGAATCCAGATGCAAAACCAATAGACAGCATCTCATGGAAAGATTTCAGAGCTATGGTCGGAGATGAGTGGGTTCCAGGAAAGAACACACCATTTGATCCAATTGCATCTAAGCTTGCTGAAGAAGACAAAATGAAAGTAATTTGCGCAGACGGCAGAAACATCGAGAATCTGCTAGCAATACTAAACGGCAAAGAGTTCTTCGGGACTACTATCGGCTGATTATTCTCCTTCTCTCCTTCGTTTCAGCTCCAGAAAGTATTCATTTGCATCTGCAAACGAGGGAGGGAATGGAACATCTTGATGAAAATCCGGAATCCAGAGAATCTCATTCTCACCCATTTCCTGCATAAAGCCATCATCTATATCAAGTTCCTCCAAAAGCTCAACCAGCTCATCATACTCAGCTTCAGTTATCGCCTTGAAACCAGGGTTCTCCTTTGGAGGTACAAACTGAACCATCAAAGAGAGAGTGAATGCGTCTTTATAGCGCTCAGCAAAGAGACGCAGAAAATCCTTTGTAGCGTTAAGCGTTCCAGGGAATACCAAATGACGGAGCACAGTGCCTTTCAGTTTATCAAGATCAGTTAAAGGATGACGTTCTTTTATATAATCCATAACCGGAATAATAGATTCAGCATATGCTTTTCTTCCACAAAAGACAGAAGCAACATTGCGTTTTATAGTCTTGCAATCAAGAAGGTATAGATCGATGTATTTATCTATCAGAGAAAGCCCTTCTATGCTCTCATAGCCAGAGCTATTCCAGACAACAGGAAGCGAGAAGCCTTTGCTTTTGGATATCTCTAATGCATCGATTATAGATGGGATGAAGTGCGTGCCTGTAACGAGATTGAGAGTCGTAGCTTTCATCTTCTGATTCTCAAGCATTATTTCAGCAAGCTCTTCTATGCTTACTTCAATTCCATAGTTCTCTCCGTCTGCACCAGAGATCTGTATATTCTGGCAATAAGCACAATGCAGCGGACAGCCTGTGAAGAAGATCATTCCTGATCCATAGCGTCCAGTAATAGGAGGCTCTTCGCCTCTATGAAGACCTGCCCAGGCAATCTTCACTTTGTCGCTTTGATGACATACTCCAAATGATTTAGATCTATCGACTCTGCACATATTAGGACAAAGCCTGCACTCTTGATATTCTTTCTTGACCATTACTCGACAATTTACCATATTTATCTGTATGAGGAAATGGAAGTGCTTCTCTAAAGAGAAAGAGAGAGAAAAAGAAATCAGATATATTCTATCGATTGATGGAGGAGGAATTAGAGGAATCATTCCTGCATATGTCATTCGACGTCTATCTGAAGAGCTTCAAAAGCATGGTGATGAGCGTCCATTCTACTCTCACTTTGACTTGATAGCTGGCACAAGCACAGGTGCTTTGATAGCACTTGGGCTCTCTACTCCTCGTGAATATTTAAATGATGTAAAAGTCGATGAAAGAGCTCCATACCCTCTCTCTTATAGCTACAAAGAAGGACTTTTCAGAAAGAAGACTATCAGAGTTGAGCGTGGGACAATTGAGAGAACTATAGATTCAGAATCACTTGAAGAGTTCTATAAAGCCAAAGGCTCTGAGATATTCAAGACTAAGTCGCATCTGTTATCCCTTCTTGGAACTGTATTCAGTGAAAAATATGACACTTCTAGCTATGAAGAGTTCCTTTTGAAAGTATTCAAAGATGCCCCGCTCTCTGCCCTATGTGCTCCGACTATCGCTATAAGCTTCAACACTAAGACATCTGAGCCATATATCTTCAAGTCATACGATAGCGATGGCTTTTTAGTACGCGAAGCAGCTCGTGCATCCTCTGCAGCTCCTCTCTATTTTGCTGCAGCATCATTCATTGACAGAAAAACAAATGAGGAGCTTTCATTGATCGATGGTGGGCTTGGCGCTAATAATCCAGTGCTTCTTGCTTATAAAGAAGCAAGAGAGCTATATCCAAATGCAGATGAATACAGAATACTCTCACTCTCAACATGCTCTCCGAAGTTCCACTATAACGCAGCAGAGCAAGTCGGAGGACTCACAGGCTGGGCAAGCCCGCTTGTAAGACTCAGCGGACAGGCAGAGCTTGCGATAGCAGATATGACTATAGAGAGCATTCCGAATGTTGAATACATAAGAATCTGGGATGGATCTTTAAAGCATAAGATCAGACTCGATGACTACTCTGATGAGTCAATTGCAGCACTGCTATCTGTTGCTGAGAAATCATATGAAGAGAATAAAGAGAGGCTTGAGAGCCTTGTAAAAGAGCTATCTAGCCATGCAACATCGGACGCTATAAAGCTCTGCAGAGAGCAGAAGCTATTATCTGACTAGGCTCTCAACAAGCGCAATAAGCTCTTCTCTGCCCTCTCTCAGCTTAAATGAAACGTCTCCGACTTTAGCGCTCTCTCCTACTCTATCTGTTATAAGCTTAATCGCATAGAATGGGATATTGAGATTATGAGCTGTCATAGCAACTCCATACGCTTCCATATCTGATGCATCTGCTAAAAGTGCTTTATGCGCTTCAAGAATAGAAGATGAGAATGAGCCTGATGAATAAAGCACAAGAGATGATTGATGATCAGCGCTTCTGAATTCTCGTATTGTTGCTCTATTTTGATTAAGAGTAGAGCCAAGTGACAAATGAAACTTAGTAAGATTCTGGTCTGGCGTCAAAACAGTGCCGAATGAGTAAGCTTTGCCAATTTCGAGGCTATCTGAAATAGCCCCTGCAGAGCCAATTGAGACAATTGCATCTGCTTTTGCCTCAAGTGCAGCTTTCATTGAAAGAGACGCTGCTGCAATAGGTCCAACGCCTGTAACAACTTTTAGATAATCATCAGAAAAGCCCTTTAACTCTGCTTTATCAGATGCGGAGAGCATTATTCTCATAGTGCTCTCCTCTTTATCTCTTTAAAGACAGGAGCGAGCATAATGCCTCTTCGACGATCTCGCCCTTGACGTTTGGATTCAAGTATTGCATAAGACGAGATCTCAGTTGCAATCTTGATAGAAGAGAAGAAGCTCAGCCCTTTCATGATTAAAGAGATCAGAAGAGATGCAAATAAATCACCAGAGCCTGGAAATGATGCATCAAGCTCCTCAAATGGGAATAGCCTTATCTCATCTTCTGAATAGCCAACATTGCATATTCCCATAGCTATAGGAACACTTGTGATAACACCCTCTTCAGGGCCAATTGCCTTTAGCGCATCAACAAGCTCTTTTATAGCTTTGTTATCAAGGCGTGGTATATACTCACGCTCTGTCAGAAGCAGTGCTTCAGTATAGTTTGGAGTAATGAGAGACGCATGCTTTATAAGCTTTCTCATATTGCTTACAGAGCTTTCATCCATCGTCTGATACAGCTCTCCGCCATCGCCTAGCACAGGATCAACTAAAGCAAAAGCATTATAGTGCTTAATAAGGCGCTCAACTATTGAAATCTGCTCACTAGAGCCTAAATAGCCTGAATATATGCCATCGAATTTCAAGTTAAGAGACTCATGAACACGCTCTATCTCTTCCATGTCTTTAGTAAAATCGACAACATAAAGCTCATCAAAGCCATCTGTCTGAGTAGATAACAGCGCTGTTGGAAGCGGAGAACACTCAGAGCCTAAAGCTTCTAAGACTGGCATTACTACAGTAAGAGAAGACTTGCCATAGCTTGATAAATCGTGGATTGCAAGAACGTCTGACACTATAGCATTTCCTCTAGCGGAGGAAGCACAGCACTCCATTCTCCTGCCCACTCTATTGTTTCTCTATCTTTTTCGATAAAGTATTCACATAAGAATGATGCAAAGCTGTAGGTTCCACCTACGTCTTCAATAAGATTGGATCCTTCTGCATAGAGCACTCTTGGCCTATAAGACTCTACAACATAGCGATAGTCTTTGTCGCTGATTGCATAGTCACTGTAGCGAGTGATCTCAAACTTCCATCCGTCTCCAAAGTCATACTCAAAGAGAAGCTTATCTGCAACAGGCCTAGAGAGAGTCGGATATAATTCATTCTCTTCATCTATGATGAATTCTGGCCTCATATGTGAATAATCAGGCTTCTTGCCTTTAGGCGCAAGCAGAGCATTAAGTGGAAGACGCGACATAAGATCGTTGAAGCAAGACTCAAATAGGTCATCAATAAGACAGCGTTCATTAAACTCAGCATCGAGCAGCTTCTTGCCAGTTGACTTCTTGTAATATTGAGCGAGTGCTTTATATTCTTTTAATGCATTCTCAGGAAGCTCTGAGTAGCCTGTGTATTTATATGGACCTGTGTATTTCGATCTCATCCACTTCTCATCATCAATATCCGCAGCAACATCATCTTCGCCTTCATTCCAGAATATATCTGGGTCCTCTGCATCCTGTAGCTTGAAAATGATTCCAATTAGCTTTCTATAGTTCTTCATCTTTGACTTCGTAATAGCATGGAAGTCTTCATCAGCAAGATAGAATCTATTGAGATGATTATCCATAAAGCCAAAAGCTCTTTGAATAGTGAAATGAAGCGCAGAAAGCGATATATCACCAGGGACAAGGATATCTCTTGTGATATATCTACCATCTTTAAGATTGGCATATTTCTTAAGAACCTTTGCATCTTCTTTTCTTGGACCAAAATCCATTGTTACATTGATTACAAAAGGACGAGGATCAGCATGTACAATCATTCTTACTCCAAAGCAAGTCCAGCAATAGCAGCACCGATAGTAGGTGAAGAATCGACATTTATGATCTCATAGTAGCGCTTATGTCCCTTCTTAAGAATCAGATCAAGATACATCTTGCTATAGAACTCAAGAGACTCTGTCTTATAGAAAGTAGTGCCATCTGCATTTATCACAACTGGGTATCTTGGCTCTTTGCCTGCCCTTGATTTCAATACAGCTGCTGTAAGATTTATAGCTGTGAGCTTTGCAGCGCGCTCAATGATAGCAGAGATTATCAGATAGAGTGCTGTTGCATCTTCTTCATTGCCTTCGACGCATCGCACTAGATCGTACTCTCTGTTATGAGGCATCTCAAGATAGTTTGACATCCTAGTAGTGTTGAGACGCTCAATACTCATATAGCGTTCTTTGAAAACAGAAGAGAAAACACCCTCTTCAATTGCTCTATCGATAACAAACGCTGAGTATGGACCAAGATATGCACCTGAGATCTTCTTCTCAAGAAGATATTTGTCTTTCTCATTGGTTGTGAGCAAGAAAGCTTCATCAAGGTCACCGCCTTTAAGCGCTACAGAACCAGACTCGACATTGATTATCTGCGCTCCAGCATTGAGGCCTGGAATCTTAGCAATGTTCTTATTGTTCTCAATATATGCAGTATTAGTACCAGTTCCAAGAATGAAGCCAATGTAGCTAGATGCATTATCTGGGTGCTGAGCTTTAGCAGCAAGCAGTGTTGCAACTGTATCATTTATGATTGCAACCCTCTTTCCTGAAACATCATGGCCTCTTCTTGAAAGCTCTTTCAAAAGCTCTTCACCGATTTTAGTCCCGATTACTTCTGGCGCTTTGATCTCTTTAGAGAACATAAGAGCAATGCCATCATGATTGCTTAGAATCTCAGCTGGGTATGAGAAACAGAAGCCGATCTTATCTGATTTATCTATAAGGCGCTCAACGTTATCTGCAAGTATTGAGTAGAACTCAGCAGCACTGACTTCCCTATCGATTCCAGGCATTCTGGTCTTCTTGAAATCTGAGATAATAGGCTTTCTCTCTTCATCAAATGAAACTAAGCAAGTTCTGAAGTTAGTGCCACCAGCATCAAGCACTATTACGCTCTCGCCGCTCTTTATCTCTACATCTGTATTGATATATGTTGCAAGCATAGGAAGCTTTCCTTTGCTTTTAAGACCTTCATCCATCTCGCTTATAAAGAACTCGAGAAGTGCATTCTCATCCAGTGATGCTGCTGAAAGCTTGTGTTTCTCTATAAATGCTTCTGCTTTATTCATTCTAATCTCCTATTGTCTAAATGATGATACAACAGGCGGAACCTTTACAATATAGTTTCCGATTTTTAGTGATTCAAACTCACTAAACACAGTTCCATCATCTCTCCCTTTAACTATAACAGCCCCGCTAAGCGGAACTTTTTCTTCTAGCATTGTACCATATAATGTGCATTGAAATATAACTATCAGCTCTATTGATGCAAAATCAAATGCTAAAATGCGAGTAAGTGAGATGTCTTCAGACTTTTCTATTCGGATTGTTCCACTTGCTATATAACCACCAGAAGGTGGATTTACTCTGTCTATATAAGATACAGCATTAGATGCAAATGGGCGCACTATAGAGAGTGGCAAAAATGATTTCTTCATCAGCTCTGCTTTGAATGCTGAGAGATCTGCGTTTTCAAGTGTTATCTCATCAGGTATGAAGCTACCACTATTTTTGATATCAACACCAGGAAGTTCTACGCTTGAGAGCGCAACATAAGATGCTGCGACAGATGCTGCATAAGCTCTCATAACGCTAAAGACATCTTCAACGCTATATGCATACACCATCAAAGACATTAAAAGCATGATTATAAGAGCTTTTATTCTTTTCATAGTTGCATTATACGCAAAACAGCAGACCGAAGTCTGCTGTCTTAGTTAGAAATTAAGCTCTATTAGAAAGCTGCATTGAGCCATGTGATTCCGTCAATCTTACCAACAAAGTAAGGAGCTGACTGAGTCTCTGATTCATGGAATGCGCCGTCATGAAGTGCGTTGCCCTGTACAGCTGCAAAGCTATCATAGAGAAGCTCGTTAGTAGGTGTCTTGCCGCCATCAACTGTGAACTTAGATACATCAAATACCTGGAGAGATCCATCAGCAAGAGCCTTCTCTGCTTTCTCCATAGCTTCTTGAGTTCCAGGAGCTGCAATAGCTGTGTTGAGAGGAGTTACTACAACTTCGCCATGAGCCATTGTTCCAACATAATCCTGAGGGTTGCCTACGCCATCAATCTCGTTCTTGATGAAATCGTGGAAGTACTTAGTCCAGTCGATTCTGCAAGAGAGAAGAGAAGCATTAGGAGCAACTTTAGACATATCGTTGTTGTAACCAGTATGGAATACGCCATTAGACTGAGCTACTGTTGCTGGAGTTGTGTTATCTGAATGCTGGCTGATCATTACAGCGCCCTTATCGATAAGAGACTGAGCAGCTTCAGCTTCAAGAGTTGGATCTGACCATGAGCCTACGAATGAAACGAGCATTGTAGCTGATGGACATACGCTTCTTGCGCCAAGGTAGTAAGCTGACATGCCTGAAACTACTTCAGCAAATGAGAATGCACCAACATAACCGATTACAGCCTGGTCTGCTTTGATCTTGCCGCTATCAACCATTTCCTGGAGCTTCATACCAGCTGCAACACCTGCAATGTATCTGCCTTCGTAGATTCTTGCAAATGCGTTAGATGTATTATCTCTTCCATCAATCTGGGATCCACAGTTTGTGAGGCTTATGAACTTGATGTTTGGGAATTCATCAGCAGCCTGCTGCATATACTGCTCGAAGCCATAAGAGTTGTCGAAGATAATTGAGCAACCCTCTGCTGCGAGAGCAAGGTTAGCATCAACACATCCAGCATCTTCTTTGATGTTTCTCTTTACAGAAAGTGATACATCATAGCCTTCAGCTTTGAGCTGAGCTATTGCTGCGTTCATTCCATTCATGAAATTGTAGGTATAACCCTGGTCATTTTCATCTCCGATTACTACAAAACCAATCTTTGTAGTTTCTGCAGCTGGAGCAGCAGCTTCCTTACCGCCCTGAGCAAATACAGAGAGACATACTAGAAGAACAAGAGCAAGTGCCAATGTTTTTTTCATATTGTTTCCTCCAAACTATATATAGTCGTCTGACTATTAGAATGCTAATCAATGAAAGAATAATCTTCCAAACCAATAAACTATCTATCTTCTCTGAAATAGTTAGTACCAAGAGATGCAGGTGGCTGCTTATCACGTGACTTTCTCATCGATGTGATGACAAGTACGATTACTGTTACAACATATGGGAGAATCTTATAAAGCTCTGTAGGGAACCCTTTGACGATGACTCTCATATACATGATCTTGAGTGCACCAAATAGCACAGCGCCCCAGATTACATTCAGAGGTCTCCAGAGACAGAAGATAACAAGTGCAACTGCTAGCCAGCCAACGCCTGCAAGTGAGTGCTCTGACCATGTGCATCCACCAGTTGTCATTACATATACCATTCCGCCTACTGCTGATATTCCACCACCAATGACAGTTGCAACATAGCGATATAGAGTCATGTTGATTCCAGCAGCATCTGCTGTTACAGGAGACTCTCCAACTGCTCTTAAATAGAGACCTTTCTTTGTCTTTATGAAGAACAGATGCATTAGTACTGCTAATAGAATTGCAAGATAGAAGAAAAATGTCTGATCAAAGAGAATTGGACCAATTACAGGTATATTCTTCAGGAACTGAGGCATTATCTTGCATCCAAATGCATTCTTAAGTGGAAGAGAAAGAGTTATGAATCCAACTCCATCACTAGCTGCTGCGTTTCCAGCTGCAGCCGCTGCAGCCGCAGCTTCAGATATTCTATGTCTTGTAAACTCACCTACGAACTTCGCAACGCCTGTTCCAAGGATAGTAAGTGCAAGACCTGTTACATTCTGGTTAGCTCTGAGAGTGATTGTCAGGAAACCGAACAAAAGAGATGCAACTGCACCAGATAAGAAAGAAGCTAATATTGCAACTAATATTGCAACAAGAGGATTAGAGCTACTGACACCAACAAGCGTTTCATAGTGATAAGCAGCAACAAGGCCAAAAGCTCCGCCCATATACATGATGCCCTCAACTCCAAGGTTAAGAGAGCCGCTCTTTTCTGTGAGGATCTCACCGAGAGTTCCAAACATCAATACTGTGCCAAATGTTCCAGCTGCAGCGATTAAAGCAATTAAAGTACTCATCAGTTGCCTCCTCTCTTACTCTTCTTACGGAATATCATCTGATAGTTGATGAAGAACTCACATCCGAGCATGCACATCAGGAGGATTCCAGATACAATCTCGCTTATAGCAGCAGGAACACCCATTTCCTGCTGTAGATAGCTTGAGCCGAGCTTCAATATTGCAAGTATGAATGAGATCAGAATCATTGCAAAAGCATTTAGCTGAGCAAGCCATGCAACTGTTATAGCTGTAAAGCCAACGCCATTAGCTACATTGCTTGTAATAGTCTTATTCTGACCAGCAACTAAGATATAGCCTACGATGCCGCATATAGCACCGGAGATAAGCATTGTTCTGACCATTACCCAGCCTACATTCATTCCAGCATAGCGCGCAGTGTTGAGACTGTCGCCGATAACTGCAACCTCGTAGCCCTGCTTTGTCTTATTCATATATATATGTACAAGAACTACAAGAATCAGGACTATGATCCAGCCAATATCGATTCTGAATAATGTTGGAAGGATAGCATTCTTATCGAAGAGAGGAATCTGCTGAGTTCCCTTTCTGCCTTCCCAAGGACCACCCTGAAGCCATGCAATAATACCAATAGCTATATAGTTCATCATCAGAGTAAAGAGAGTCTCATTGGTATTGTACTTAGCTTTGAAGAAGCCAGGAATCATTGCCCAGACTGCCCCACCAACCATTGCAGCAAGCATCATGATGACAAGCAGCGGAACATGTGGCCATGCCTTTGCAAAGTGGATTGCAAAAAATGAAGCGCATATAGCACCAGCTGTTATCTGGCCCTCAGCTCCGATATTCCAGAACTTCATCTTAAAGCAAGGAGCAATCGCAAGCGCAGTGCCAAGAAGCGGAACAGCTTGCTTGATTGTCTGTCTGAAATAGAATGAAGTTCCTAAAGAACCATGAATAATTGTCAGATATGCTTTAAATGGATTACGTCCAGTAATCAGGATTGGGATACAACCTAAAATGAGCGCAACTACAATAGAGCCAACTCTTATTGCCCAGATCTGGAGAGGTGACATCTGCTCACGTTTTGAAAGTCTTATAAATGGTGCTTTCTTGACTTCTTCACTCATTCTTGCCTCCTCCGACAGATGTCATCAATAGACCAATCTCTTCCTTTGTTGTAGTTCGGGCATCTACGATTCCGCTGACTTTGCCACCACAAAGAACCAAGATCCTGTCGCATAGCTCCACGAGCACATCAAGCTCTTCGCCAACATACATTACAGCGACGCCCTTCATCTTCTGCTCGGTCAGGAGGTTATAGATAGTGTATGATGTGTTGATATCGAGTCCACGTACAGCGTAAGCAGTCAATAGCACATTAGGCTCTCCAGCAATCTCTCTGCCTACGAGAACCTTCTGTATATTACCACCAGACATCCGTCTTACTGGGAATGATGTTGATGGAGTAACAACCTCCAAGTCCTGCCAGATAGTGTTAGCAAGGCTTTCTGGATCCTTTTTCTTTACAAAAGGACCTCTGCCCTTCTTCCATGATCTGAGCATCATGTTGTTAGTCATGCCCATTGAGCCAACCAAGCCCATTCCGAGTCTATCTTCTGGAACGAATGCCATTCCAACACCAGTCTCTCTGATTTTCTTAGGAGTAAGGCCTACGAGCTCTTTCTCTTTTCCGCCGTTTTCAAGCTCAACATAGCGTATAGAGCCCTCTTTGATTGGGTATAGGCCTGTCATGCACTCTAAGAGCTCTTTCTGTCCAGAGCCAGAAATGCCAGCAACACCAAGAATCTCACCCGAATAAGCTGAGAATGAAACATTGTCTAGCTTTGTGATTCCTTCACCATCTACGCATGTAAGATTTTCAACGATGAATCTCTTTTGAGGATTCTCATAGTGAGGTCTGTCGATATTCAGAACAACAGCGTGACCAACCATCATATCTGTAAGCTTCTGAGGGTTTGTATCACATGTATTGACTGTGCCTATGTACTTGCCTTTTCTGAGAACTGCTACTTTGTCTGAGATCTCCATAACTTCAGCAAGCTTATGAGTGATTATTACGATAGCTTTGCCATCGGCTTTCATGTTTCTCAGTATTACAAAGAGTCTTTCTGTCTCCTGCGGAGTAAGAACAGCTGTAGGCTCATCGAGAATCAGGATATCTGCACCACGATACAGTACTTTGACAATCTCAACTGTCTGCTTTTGCGATACTGACATATCATAGACTTTCATAGATGGGTCGATATCAAAACCATAACGATCACATATTGCCTTAACTTTGGCATCTGTGCTCTTGATATCAAGCTTCTCATCCTCAAGTCCTAAGATGATGTTCTCTGCTGCTGTAAATACATCTACTAGATGATAGTGCTGATGAACCATTCCAATGCCATATAAAAAGGCATCTTTAGGGCTTCTGATAGTTACAGGCTTTCCTTCAACATATATCTGCCCTTCATCAGGCTGATAAATTCCGCTGAGCATATTCATGAGCGTAGTCTTGCCACTTCCGTTCTCACCGAGAAGCGATAGAATCTCGCCACGTTTGATTTCAAGGTCTATACCATCGTTCGCAGTTACTTTGCCAAAACGTTTAGTAATGCCCTTTAACTCTATTGCGCTATTATTATGCACGTATCTCCCCCGCCGGAATTATGTCACTAACGTAACATAGTCATGCTTTATGATACCACCCGTTTTTTTAAACACGCAACAAAAAACAACAAAATGCACCAATATTCGTTGTATTATTTTGACAAAACAACAGTTTTTGTCATTATTTCTGAGAAAAAGCTAAAAAGTTGCACTTTCGACCAATTTCTAAAACACTTTAAACCAGCTGCAACAAATATTGCAAAAAAACTACAGCTATCTGCACATACTCAAAAAAGGAGTTGCAAAGCATATAGAACAGCACTTAATACCATTTGTGCCTATTATTGACGGAAATATGGTGATTACTGAACACATACAAAAAACAAGCATCCTCCAATAAAATTCCATAGGTTCATTTAGTTAGTCAAAAGTACAATAGTTTAGAGCTAGAAGGGGCAACCAAAGCTCTCGATACATCCCCAAATGTCTGCTATACAAATCTCAAAATCTTGACTTTTGAGTGATTTGAGGTGATTATTATGTTTGAAGAGAGGCACTGCCGATGAACGGTTGACCTCACATTAAAAAAAGCGAAAACCGCCCTAAAAATGGATAGCTAAGGGCGGTTATCTTTTTCTACTTATAGCAATTAATAGTCCCATGACTGTAAAGACAATCATAAGTATTTCATATGCACTCATAGGCTACCTCCTTCATCAACGTCAAGAAGAATCGGGAAGTAACACCTCCCGATATCCATCTAAAATACGAAGAGGCCAACCGTCCACCGTTATTGGCAGTGCCAGATGAAACTATATCATGAAAATCTTGAAGATGTTAGGGGTTGGTGGTATATTCAAGTAAAGGAAAGGCACTGCTAGACGGTGTTCCTCTCCCGATTACTGTTTTAGAAAACAGCCGGTTTCTGGAAAATTAGCGGCTGTTTTATATTCAATGTCATTAAGTTAAGAACTTAAGACATAAAAAGAAGTCATCAATAGTGGATTAATCATGGGATTCTGCTGTT
>CAKQJZ010000044.1 GCA_934247875.1 uncultured Spirochaetales bacterium | reverse complement strand
TTGGACTAATAGCAAAAAGATACGTTTCTCTTTATTAGATTCAGCCAAAGCGGCTTAATTTAACCGCACAGGTCGAAAAAATTCTGTACAGATAATGGTGTAACTTATTCAACGCTTGGTGTAAAAGAAAAAGTTGTTCCAGTTAAATAATTGCAGAGTTATAAATTGACTAAACAAAGCTCTAGGTAGCGTTACTAATGCTCCTAGAGCTTTTGTTTGGTTGTTGGCCAGAGCTTTTTTAGTTAGAAGTTTCTGCCACAGCAGTTCTTGTATTTCTTGCCACTGCCACATGGGCATGGATCGTTTCTGCCAACTTTTGGAGTGTCACGGCGGATAGTAGTGTTACTTGCAACTGATTGGCTTGTTACTGCTGTTTTCATGTTGTTTGGCTGTAACTCTCTATGCTGTGCGTTGAGTTTTACGTTGTGCTTTTCTCTGTTGACAGGGGATAGAGATATTCTTACAGCTGCTACGTTTCTGCATACGTTTTCTGTAATGCTTTCAAGCATTTCATCAAATGCATCAGATGCTGTGTTCTTATACTCAACGAGTGGATCTTTCTGTGCGTAGCTCATGAGTGATGCTGCTTCTCTTAGCTCATCAAGTGCATCGAGATGATCTACCCAGCGTTTATCGATGTTTCTGAGATATAAGTATCTGATGTAGTCATTGAATACTGCAGGAGGAACAATGCTTTCTTTTTCTTTGATTTTCTCTTTTAATGCTTCTTTGACTTTATCCTTATTCTTGACGATTTCTGGGTTTATGTGCTCAGCAAATAATCTCATATAGCCTTCATCAAGCTTTGCCTCATCTCCATCAGCCTCATCATAGAGTGAATCAATGAGTGTCATTGAGTTATCGATTACTCTATCTGTGAGGTTAGTTGCTG
The DNA here is from genome assembly GCA_934247875.1 of uncultured Spirochaetales bacterium. Lineage (GTDB taxonomy): Bacteria > Spirochaetota > Spirochaetia > Sphaerochaetales > Sphaerochaetaceae > Ornithospirochaeta. The sequence continues at coordinate 15,619 of CAKQJZ010000044.1, read as the reverse complement.
CAAGAATCTCATCGCGCTGTGAGTAGATGTAGTTTCTCTCTTCGTTAAGCACGTTATCGTATTCAAGAAGGCACTTTCTTATATTGAAGTTTCTCTCTTCAACTTTCTTCTGAGCATTCTCAATTGCGTTATCTAGCATCTTATGATGGATAGGCTCGCCATTCTTCATGCCAAGTCTTCCAATCATTTCTTTGAGTCCTTCTTTAGCAAATAGTCGCATTAAAGAATCATCAAGTGAGATGTAGAATCGTGATACGCCAGGGTCTCCCTGTCGTCCAGCACGTCCTCTGAGCTGGTTATCAATTCGTCGTGATTCATGGCGCTCTGAACCTATGATATATAAGCCACCTAGTGCTTTTACTTCTTCATAGCTTCTCTTCCATTCATCCATTACTTCTTCTTTGGCTTTCTTGAGTTCCTCTGCACTTGCTTCTGTTCCAGCCTTTTTAAGTGCAAGGTGCTCTAGAGATCCGCCGAGCTTGATATCTGTACCACGGCCAGCCATGTTAGTTGCTATTGTTACAGAGCCTTTTCTGCCAGCTTCTCCGATAATGAATGCTTCTCTTTCATGGTTCTTAGCGTTCAACACTTCATGCTTGATGCCTTCTCGTCTTAATAGGCTTGAGAGCTCTTCAGATTTTTCAATAGATGTTGTGCCAATAAGAATAGGCTGTCCAGTTGCATGTATTCTCTTAACGTCATTGACAATAGCTCTGAATTTGCAAGCCTCATCATAGAATGTAAGGTCTTCAAGATCCTTTCTCTGAACTGGTACGTTAGTTGGTATTACAACTACATCTGTGTTGTATATCTGCTTGAACTCTACAGCTTCAGTATCTGCTGTACCAGTCATACCTGAGATCTTGTCATACATTCTGAAGAAGTTCTGGAATGTGACAGATGCAAATGTCTTGCTCTGTCCCTGAACTTTTACATTTTCTTTTGCTTCAATTGCCTGATGAAGTCCTTCTGAGTAGCGTCTGCCTGCAAGTACACGGCCTGTGAACTCATCAACGATCTGTACTTCTCCATCTTTTACAAGATAGTCAACATCTCGCTTATACATCTTCTCAGCGCGCAGTGCCTGTGTTACATAGTGTACAAGCTCGAAGTTCTCTCCTTCGTAGAGTGAGTATATTGTGTTGCCTTCTTCATCTTTAGATGGAAGCAGTGCACCATTCTTTTTGAGTATCTCTTCGACTTTGAGCATGCCACCCTTAGTGAGTGTTACATTCTTGCTCTTTTCATCAAGCTTATAATCTCCTCTCTCATCAAAAGAGGCATATAAGTTATGATCAAGCTTATCCATCTCAGTAAGTTCATAGTAGTTGCCTGTCTCTGGATCTTTCTCGCATTCTTTCAAGAATGGAACAACTGCTTTAGCTGCTCTTACTTTAGGAGTATCATCTTCACCTTGTCCTGATATGATAAGCGGAGTTCTTGCCTCATCAATCAAAATAGAGTCAATCTCATCTATGATGCAGTAGTGATGGCCACGCTGTGTCTTATCACTAAGAGATACTTTCATGTTATCTCTTAAGTAGTCAAAGCCGAACTCGTTGTTAGTGCCGTATGTGATATCGGCACTATAAGCTTTCTTCTTGCTGTTCTCATCTTGGCCATTGTAGATTAAATCTACAGTCAGTCCTAAGAAGTTGAATACTGGTCCCATCCACTGGCTATCACGGCGTGCAAGGTAGTCGTTGACAGTTACAATATGTACGCCTTTACCTTCCAGTGCATTTAAGTATGCAGCTGGTACAGATGTGAGTGTTTTGCCTTCGCCAGTTTTCATTTCAAGGATTGAGCCTTGATGCAGCGTAATTGCGCCCATAAGCTGAACAGGGTAGTGACGCTCGCCAAGTACTCTGCCAGCAGCTTCACGCGCAAGTGCATATGCTTTAGGCAGAATATCATCAAGTGATTTTCCATTTCTTACTTCCTCTTTCCAGATTTCAGTCTGTTCAGGGAAGTCTTCATCTTTTAAGCTTTCTGCCCATTTATATTCTCTCTCTATAGACTCAACAATCGGTGTAAGTCTCTTGATATCTTTCTCTTTTTTAGTTCCGCCAAATAATGCTGTGAAAAAATTTGCCATACTTTAAGTTTAATAAAAAAAACATTAATGGTGTAGTGAATGACGAAAAAAGAGCTAATCTTATAGATAAGATAGTTAAATATGGGTTAAAATGACTCTATAGTTGGAGATTATATGGATTGGACGCTGACTTTAGGATCTTTATCTTTAGGCCTTTATGATTTAATAGCACTTCTTCTGCTGTTAATCAGTTCGATTTCATGTGCTTTTATTGGTTTCTCAAGAAGTGCTTCTAAAAGCTTTGGAATAATACTTGCAATTCCTATTGCTCTCTTATTCACATCAAGCTTGGCATCTCTTATTGCGTCAAAAAGCAATATGTCTATATTCTTTGCAACACTTGTCGCTTTTGTATCTTTATCTGTTATTGTTTATATCCTGATTTATTATATTGGTGTGCTTCTTGAGAGGTCTCTGGAAGCACTTCACTTGAGCGTGCTTAATTCGCTTTTAGGCTTTATCTGGGGCACGCTTGTTTCAGCTGTTGTCATAAGCGTAATATCTGCGCTGATTACTTATCAGCCATTTATAGATTTTACGCCGCTTTTTGAAAACAGCATTTTGTATAAAACACTTTTCAAAGAGCTTTATTCAAGCTCTGTATCTGCTTTCAAGGAGGCAATAAGTGCCATTAAATAATCTTCTTCAGTCTCAGAGAGCTCTTGCTGAAGAGATCTGGAGTGTATATGAAAGTGGCTTTTTGCCTAATGCGCTTTTGTTCTCTGGTGAGAGTGGCTCTAGCCGTTTAACTGGAGCTCTCGATTTAGCTTTCACTTTGACTCATGAAGAGAATAGACGTGAATTGCTCTCTAGTGAGAGAATTATATATTTTCCTAGCCGTAAGCTTTCATCTTCTCTTCATGCTTCAATTGAGCTTTTCAGAGTTCAGAGAACCAAAAGCTCCAGAGTTTTCATGATTGAAAGCGTCAGAAAGGCGCTGCTTCAATATAATGGGGCACTCTTAGATGCTTATGACTCAAAGACGCAATCGCTCTTTGGCGTTGCCTCTTCAATAGATGAAGCTCTGCTCGAGGCAGAAGCTGATAGAGATTACAGCGAGAAAGAGTGCGATGAGCTTTGCTCATTTTTGAATAAAGCACTCTTTTCATCTTCTTTCCTTACAAAAGGGAAGAAGAGCAACTCTATAACTATTGATGAGATCAGAGCTATCAAAGAGTGGATGAGCGATAAGGGAGATGATAAAGTTGCGATCTTTGAGAATGTTGAAGATAGCACAGATGCGGCGAAGAACTCGCTTTTGAAGCTTTTAGAGGAACCTAATGAGAATTCTCATCTGATCCTGATTTCAAAGCAGCCACAGCGTTTGCTTCCAACTATTCTCTCTCGTGTAAGAAAGTTCAATTTTCCTGAGCTTTCTTCTGATGCTATTACAGATTTTATCAACCGCAAGTTCTCACTTTATGGTTCTAAGTACACATCATTTGAAGCTTTCTACTTTGAGAAAGCTCATGGCGAAGAAGTAAAAGATGAGATGAATAGATATATGAATCTATTCTGTGATTCTTTAATGAATAAAACAATGCTTTCTCTTGAAGATGAAGAGAAGCTTATTGCTTTCTTAGATAAAGCAGATGGCTATCTCTATTTCAGAGAAGCTCTTACAAATAAGCTTGAGTCTTTGTTGTTCCTAGACGCATCAAAGAGAGGAAAACTCAAGCGCATCTACTCTCTATTCAATTCTTGGCAGACGAATAGGGATGTATTCAATTTATCAGATAGAATGGCACTGGATTTAGCGCTAAGGGAGGCATTCCTTGTCAAATAAACTGCTTAAGAGAGTTCTTGCAGATATTTCAAACTATCCGCTTGAAGAGGTTGAAAAGCTTATAAGAGAAGAGATAACTGAGAGCAATATATATTTATCTCTCTTTGATTCTCTTGATGAGGCTCATATTGTTGTAGATAAAAATGGAAAGATTATCTTGATGAATAAGACAATCTTCCAGATTCTTCCTTATTCACAATCTTTTAAATTGAAAGAGGGCATGTCTGTCATACAGTCATTCCCAGATGAAGATATGAGGCGCTACATCGAGGCTGTAGTTATTGGCAAAGAGAGATCTGAGAGCGCTGATTTCACTTTCCAGCTTGGTCGTGATATGAGGACTGTCAGAGTCGATTTCTCTAAGCTCGATATCGACGATGATTTTTTTATAGATATCAAGCTGAAAGATATTTCTGAAGACCTTAGAAAGGAAGTGAGACTCAGACGCAGTGAAAGTCTTGCAAGCATGACGACTATGGCAGCTGGCATTGCTCATGAGATAAAGAACCCTCTTGCTGCAATGAAGATTCATCTTCAGCTTATGAGGAAAGCTCTTTCAAAGAAGGGTGCACTTGCTAAAGATGAAGCTGAGCAATATCTTTCTGTGCTCGATGAAGAGACAGATCATCTCAATTCTATTGCTGTCGATTTCTTATTCGCTGTTAAGCCAATGAATGTAGAGCTTAAGCTTGGATCCATTTCAGATGTCGTTGAAGAGACAGTATCTTTTCTGGAGCCAGAGGCTGAAGAGAAGAACATTAAAGTATCGCTTTCTCTCCAGCGCTACATCCCTAAAATCAAGATTGATTCGCGCTATGTAAGACAAGCGCTATTGAATTTGATTGAGAATGCATTTGCAGCTATGAAGAATGGCGGAACGCTTGATGTAGCTTTGAAGCAAGAGGGCAACTTTGTAGTGCTTAGCATCAAAGATAGTGGCGGCGGCATTGACGAGGCGCTTTTAAGCAAGATCTTCGAGCCATATTTCACTACTAAAGCAACTGGCACAGGGCTAGGGCTTACTGTTGTGTATAAGATCATGAAGGAACATGGCGGTGAGGTTCATGTAGATAGTGAAATCGGAGTTGGCACTTGTTTCACTCTCTCATTCCCTGTCCCATCTACAGAGAGAAACGCTATAGAGGATAAAAACGATGAGCACGATATTGATTGTTGATGATGAGAAGAATATTTTATCAGGCCTCCGCTTAGCTTTCCAGGATGAAGGCTATGATACGCTCACAGCCGAAAATGGTCTTATTGCCTGGGATTTAATCGGCAAGAACAATGTAGACTTGATTATCACTGATCTCAGAATGCCTGAGATGGATGGCTATGAGCTGATTAGAAAAGTCTCTGCTGCGTATCCAACGCTCCCTATAATCGTTTTAACTGGCCATGGCACTATTGAGACAGCTGTTGAGACTATGAGAGATGGTGCTATAGACTTCTTCACTAAGCCTGTAGACTTAGAGAAGCTGCTTCTTGTTGTGAAGAAGTCTATCCATAACAGTGAGCTTCAGGAGCAGAACAGAAAGCTTACTCTTGAAATTGAAAGACTTAAAAAACAGCAAGGCTTTTCAAAGATAGTTGGTAAATCAGCTAAAGTTGAAGAGATGCTTGAGACTATCAAGCAAGTTGCTGCAACTAAAGCAACTGTGCTTATTACAGGTGAGTCTGGTACTGGTAAAGAGCTTGTTGCTGATGCTATCACATCGCTTTCAAACAGAAGCGATAAGCCATTTATCAAAGTACACTGTGCAGCGCTTTCATCGACTCTTTTGGAGTCTGAGCTCTTTGGCCATGAAAAGGGCGCATTCACTGGCGCAACAGCGATGAAGAAGGGGCGCTTTGAGCTAGCAGATGGCGGCACTATCTTCTTAGATGAGATTGGTGAGATTGATGCTGCAACTCAGGTTAAGCTATTAAGAGTGCTGCAGGAGAGGAACTTTGAGAGAGTAGGCGGTGAGAAGACTATTGAAGTAGATGTCAGAGTCATCGCCGCAACTAATAGAAATCTCTTAGAAGAAGTAAAGAAAGGCAACTTCAGAGAAGACTTATATTACAGGCTACATGTTGTAGAGATAAATGTTCCGCCTCTAAGAGAGAGAAAGGAAGATATTGAACTACTAGCAATGAACTTCTTGAACACTTTCAATGAAGAAGAGAATAAGAAGATTGAAGGCTTTACGCTTGCAGCGCGCAAAGCACTCTATGCATACTCATGGCCAGGAAACATCAGAGAGCTTAGAAACACTATTGAGTCTGCTGTTGTCTTGACTCACTCGAAGATGATTGATGTTGAGGATCTTCCACCTCAGATCAAGTCTTCAAGCGGTGAAAGCACTTTAACGCTAACGCTCCCTGTTACTATGGAAGAGGCAGAGAAGAAACTGATACTTGAGACTATTGCATATTCAAAGGGCAATAAGAGCAAAGCTGCAGAGCTATTGGACATTGGCAGAAAAACACTTCATAGAAAGCTTGCAGAGTGGAAAGAGCTAGACAGTGGAGATGATAATGGATCTCTATGATGATATTTTCTCTCCATCTTCTCCTTTAGCTAAAAGACAAAGCGGATACAAATTCAGAGAGAGCCAGTTTGATATGGCATCTTTGATTGATGAAGCGCTCAAGAATAAGAAGCACGCTGTAATTGAAGCTGGAACTGGTACTGGAAAGTCATTTGCTTATCTTGCACCTTTATTCAAAAAGCTAGCAGAAGACAGATCAAAGAAAGCTATAGTTGCTACAAGCACTATAACGCTAGAGAGGCAACTGTATGATAAAGATATTCCGCTGCTGCTCTCTGCACTGAAACTTGATTTGAATGTTGCAATTCTTTTTGGCAAGAAGAACTACCTCTGTCTTCGTAAATACAGAGAGAGCTTTTCTTCTCGTCCGTCTCTTCTGGACCAGGATGGATTCAAAGAGTTTGATGAGTGGGTTGCGAAAGAAGAGTTTCCGTCCCGTGTCGATGTGCCTAATAATAGTTTTTATCAAAAACTCAATCCGCTCTTAGTTGATGAGACAGATTGTGCTGGCTTTCATTGTCCGCTTTATCTTGAGTGCTACTTCTATAAAGCACGCAAAAAAGCATTGAATGCTGATTTAGTAGTCACTAATCATCGCTTATTGCTTTTGGATGCTAAAAACAGAATGGAATGTGAAATTCCATTTGAAGAGGATGCTGTGCTTCCAGGCTACTCATATGCAGTAATCGATGAAGCACATCATATCGAGAGTGAAGCAACTGAGACGCTCTCATCGAGATATAACTATAGAGCGCTCATTGAAGCACTGAATGACCTCCTCAAAAAGCGTAAGCGCTTTGGCTCAGCTTCTCCTATAGAAGCACTTGCACTCTTTGAAAAAGAGGGTAAGAAAGGCTATTTCAAACGCCTCAAGAATGAGATAGCAGCAATCAAAGAGGAGGTTGAAAGCTATGAGAAGCTTATAACGCCTTTGATTGCATCTGAAACAGGAGGAAGTGAAGTACTCTTTGATAAAGCTTTCTATGAAAAGAACAGAGCTAATCTCCTTTTTGGAGAAGGGATTGCTTCTTCTCTTGCAGCTTTAGTGGGCAATTTCAACGAAGTCTATAGTGATAGTGCTAAAGAGACTTCTCAATATGATTTTGCAGAGAAGCTCATTGGAGATATAGCGTGCTATGCAGATACTCTCAGAGATTGGATCAGATTCAATGATTTTGATAGCAAGATAAGCTTTGGAGAGATTATTGAAAGTGACCACTATGAGTTAAGAATAGCTCCGATGACTATTGGCCCGATTCTCTCTCGTGTCCTTTTAAGCCAGCTTGATTCTGTTATTTATTCTTCAGCAACTCTATCTGTGAATAATGACTTTTCATATTTCGAAAGCAGGTCAGGTCTCAAAGAAGAGAGAGTCAGAGTTCTTAGAGGTATATTCAAATCTCCATTTGATTTTGGAAAATCATTGATGTTCCTTCTTCCTCAAGATGGAAAGGCTTTTGTGAATGAAAAGACACCTGAATACATTGAATATGTGACAGAAGCAGTAAAGAGCGCTATAGAGGCAAGCGGTGGCGGTGCTTTAGTGCTATTCACTTCCCGCTATATGCTCGATAGCGTCTATAAGAATGTCAAAGGAACTCTTTGCGGCCATGAGCTTTTAGTCCAAGATGGCAAGACAAGCCGCAGCTTGCTTTTGAATAGATTCAAGAATCATCAAGACTCTTCGCTATTCGCAACTTCATCTTTCTGGGAAGGTGTAGATGCTCCAGGGGAGACTCTGCGTCTTTTGATAATCGTAAAGCTTCCATTTGAGACTCCTACAGCTCCGATTCTCAGAGCAAGAGTTGAGAATATGAAAAATGAAGGCGGAAATCCTTTCATGTCTATATATCTGCCTGAGACGACTATAAAGCTTAAGCAGGGAATAGGGCGTCTTATAAGGAATGAAAGCGATAAAGGTGTTGTTTTGATTCTAGATAACAGGATAATATCTAAATCATATGGAAGAGTGATGTTGTCTTCCCTTCCAGAGGGGTATATGCCAGAAGATACTGTGCTGGAGAATATCCCAGATAAAATTGAAAGATTCCTATATTGAGGTGCATATGGAAAATAGAATAAAAACAAGGTTTTCACTTAATGGATTATTGGTATTTCTATTTGCAATGTTTCCTTCACTGATCTTCAACGCAAAGGTCTTGCATCTTTCAAGGGATATTTTCTCTCTCTTTTGCGTAATGTCTCTCTTCTTCTTGTTTTTCTCTATAGTTCTCGTCAGAAACTATAAAGAGCCAGCAGTTGATAGCAAGAGCAAGATGTTTTCGCTTTCAGCTGTTTTCTATGGCTTGTATTTTCTTTTGATGGTGCTTTTCGGCATTCATAAAGCAGGTCCTGTTACAGCTGTTGTTGCTCATGGCTTCATGTTTCTCTATCTCGTATTCTTCTCAATAGATAGAAGAAACTGGCTATCTGTTTCAGCTTCTCTGCTTTCAATGATTCTATTCATCATCAGAGAATCTCTGATTCTAGGACATGTGCTATGAGGACATTTTTCCGTATTGGATTTCCAGAGTACGGAAAGAACTCTCTCTTTAAAGATAAAGCAGAGATAGTTCTTGATAAGAATGGACGCGTCATTGGTGCGACAAATAGAGATTTGATTGATACTCTAATCATCCCGCGCGCAGCTGAAGAACTATCGCTGACAGAGATAGCTGATGGAGCTTTCAAGGATTTCAGAACTCTTAAGTCACTTAAGATTGATAATGGAATCGAAGAGATCGGAAAAGAAGCATTCAAAGGTTGCGTGAATCTTTCTTCTGTAACACTTGGCGAGAGTGTATATAAGCTTGACCCATCTTCGTTTGAGAATTGCATAAAACTTAAGTCAATAAACCTTCCAGAGTCTCTTGAGTCAATAGGAGCTAAAGCTTTCTACAATTGCACTAAGCTCAATAAGCTTTTGATTCCAAGCAGCGTAAAGACTATAGGCGCTATGGCGTTCGCTCTTACTCATAGCTTAGAGTATGTAGTTATCCCAGAAGGAATAGATGAGATAGCTGAAGGCTTATTCATGGATAGCGCTATAGAGAAGATAGAGCTTCCTCATTCTATAAAGAGAATAGGCTCTGCTGCTTTTTCAAGAGCCAGGAATCTCAAAGCTATATATTACAAAGGCACACTTGAGGATTTCAGGCATATTTCATTTGGACTTCATTGGAACAATGAGCTCAGAAGTGATGTCGCGCTATATCTCAAAGATGAGAATGGTGCTTTCTATAATGCTTTTGGAAAGAAAGAAGAGAAAAAAGAAAAGATAAATGAAACTGATGTCGATAAAGCTCTCAATATGCTAGGGCTCGAGAGGGGCGCTACTAAAAGAGAAGTTGAGAAGGCATTCAGAGAAAAGGCCAAACGCTTCCACCCAGATATTCTATCGTCAATGAATCTTGATCCAGAGTTTACTGAGTTTGCTTCAAGAAGATTCAGAGAACTGCAAGAAGCTGAAGAGCTGCTGTTAAAGAGAATGGGAGGCTGAACCTCCCACTTAGAGTTATTTGATGATTGCGAGTATATCTGCTGAGTTGATTATGAGATATTCTTCGCCATTGTCTTTGATCTGTGTTCCTGCATACTTATCATGAAGAACCTCGTCGCCAACCTTGACTTTGATATTCTCATCATCGCCAATAGCTACAACTGTAGCAATCTGTGTCTTTTCCTGAGCTGTCTGTGGAATGAACAGGCCGCTTGCTGTCTTCTCTTCTGAAGCTTTAGCTTTAAGAAGAACTCTTTCACCAAGTGGAATGATTTTCATATATTCACCTCGAATTATAGTTGTCTCTGTCATTAGACTCTAAAAATATACAAAAGTTATAATCAAACGACAAGGTATTGCTTCAAACTCTCTAAGAGTTCTTTGCCTTTGCTTACTCCTTGATTGTAGCAAGAGAGGAGTTTATCTCCATCTTTCTCAATATGCTTAACGCCAAGAGGCTTATCTGGAGCAATGACAAAACAATCTCCATTCTCGCTATCGCGGAAGATTTCAGCCCTGATATCGTTATAATCTTTGGCTCTTGTTTTCATTCTTTCGCTGATGCCTTTGTTCTTGCCTCTATATATAAGAGGAATAAGCGCATTGGACTTAGTCTCATCTTTTCTATACTCTCTCGGCTGTGTAAGTATTACAACTATCTTCTCGTATCCATTTTCCTTAGCATAGTGATAGGGGATAGAGTCGCTGATTCCACCATCAAGGTAATAGCGGCCATCTATCTTTACGCGTCTAGAGACTATCGGCATAGATGCTGAAGCTCTCATCCATAAAAGGTCTTTCTCTTTTCCATCTGTAGCTTCATAGTAATAAGGATTTCCTGTCTCACAATCTGTTGCAACCATGATGAATTTCATAGGATTTTCTGAGAAAGTTTTGGTATCAAACAAGTCGAGCTTATTAGGAATAGTGTCGTAGCAGAACTTTGCGCCATATATATTGCCAGTGAGTAGAAGGGAACGAAGCGATGAGTAGCGCCAGTCATCTTTGAATCTTAGATTGTATCTTATAGCTCTGCCTTTTTGCTTTGATTTGTAGTTGCATCCAAATGCAGCGCCAGCTGAGACTCCGACTACTGTGTCAAATACAATGTTCTCATCGAGAAAAAAATCTAATATAGCTGATGAGAATAGGCCTCGCATTGCGCCGCCTTCTAATATTAGGATTGATTTATTATTATTATTCACTCCATCTAATCTATACATATTTGTGTTTTTTGTGAAGTTAGCTATTTACGATATCAAATGTCATTATTATTTTTCTTGTGAGAGTTAGATATGAATCGTTTTGAAGTTAGTTATGAGATCTATAAAAAAGCATTGGACAGAGCTAGATGCAATTGCTTAGAAGAGGCATTTGATAGCTATGTTGATGCATTTTTACTGCGCATAACTTCTGCTTTTACAAGAAATAATGAGTTCATTGCATTCTATCGCTATCAACTAGCTACATACCTTGAGAAGAAGAATAACTTCCTTCTTGGTTTAATCGAAGGTGATATGGTCTCTGACTTGATTGAATGCACATACGAGAAGTTCAATAAAGATATTAAAAACTCAGATATTTCTATATCTAAAGCCAATAGATTCAATCTCTTGGAGAATATCCACATTATATTTCCGGGTCTTTATGACCCATCATTTGAAGAAGATGAATTACCTGTGTCAAAATGATACTTTAGAGAAGTCTTTTGTTTGCCTTGTGTCATTTTGTCTCTTTCTTTAAATAAACTTCATTTATAGTATTTTAAGTTATTCTTTATTTTATAAGTATTTATAAAAGTTGGCACGCCTTCTGCAATATATGTTTTGTTACAAAATAGTCGGGAGGCTTAAAGATGAACACAAATACAGTAAGAGATAATTACGATAATGATAATGAGCTTCTTTCTCTATATTTAGAGGATATAAACAAGATTCCAATGCTTAGCTATGAAGAGGAGTATGAGCTTGCTATCAAAGCTAAGAATGGTGATAAGAGAGCTAAAGAGAGAATCATTAACGCGAACCTTCGCTTTGTTGTCTCTGTCGCTAAGAAGTTCAAAGGTCAGGGCCTTCCACTTTCAGATCTGATCAATGAAGGCAATATTGGTCTTATTACAGCTATTGATAAGTTTGAGCCTGAGAAAGGTTATCACTTCATTTCATATGCTGTATGGTGGATCAGACAGTCTATCATGAAGGCTATAAGCGAGAAGGGCAGAGCAATCAGACTCCCTCTCAACAGAGCTAATGAGCTTGTTACAATCCAGAAAGCTTCAAAAACTCTTATGGATGAGATGAATACTACAGAACCTTCTATTGAAGACATTTCAGAGGCAACTGGCATTGACAGCGCTACAGTCAAAGACCTGCTAAAAGCTTCATCTGATGTAATCAGCTTTGATTCTCCTATAAAGAAAGGTGAAGATAGTGATTCAACATTCGGAGATTTCATTGAAGATGAGTCAAAAGGACCAGAAGAGCAGGTACTCGATAGCTCACTTAAGAGTGATGTAAGATCTCTGCTTTCTGTTCTTTCAGATAAAGAGAAGAATATAATCGAGATGAGATATGGCCTTAATGGCAATAAACCAATGTCTCTTAAGGAAATCGGCGACAGCTTCAGCTTGACTAAAGAAAGAATTCGCCAGATTGAGAAGAGAGCACTTGAGAAGCTTAGAGCTGAAGGTGAAGAGCAGGGCGTTTCATCTTATACAACTGCGTAAGCATTATAGAGGGCATAGCATTAAGCTGTGCTCTATTTTTTTCAATTTTGAAACTATATTTCATTTTATTATAATATAACTAATTATTAGAATTAGATTGACCAAATGTTTTATTAAACGTAACATATTTGTCGAAAAAACAATAAGGACGTAGTTATGGAACAGAAAAAGTACGTATATTTCTTCGGTGATGGAAAAGCAGAAGGAAGAGCCGACATGAAGGCTCTTCTAGGTGGTAAGGGTGCCAATCTTGCAGATATGACATCTATTGGTCTACCTGTTCCTCCTGGTTTTACAATCACAACTGAAGCATGTGATTATTTTGATAAGCATGATGGTGGATACCCAAATGGCATGAGAGAAGAGGTTCTCAAGAATCTCAGAAAGCTTGAAGATCTTATGGGTGCAAAGCTTGGAGATAGAAAGAATCCTCTATTGGTATCTGTTAGATCAGGTGCTGCTCAGTCAATGCCAGGCATGATGGACACAGTCCTCAACCTAGGTCTCAATCCAGATAGCTTGCAGGCTCTTATCGAGAAGACAGGCAACGAGCGCTTTGCATGGGATAGCTACAGACGCTTTATCCAGATGTTTGGCGATGTTGTAATGGGTGTACCTCATTCACAGTTCGAATATGCTCTTCAGTCTGTTAAGGATGAGAATGGCAAAGTATTTGATACAGAGCTAGATGTTGATAACCTTAAAGAAGTAATCAAGCGCTACAAGATCATTTATAAGAAAGCTACAGGCGAGGATTTCCCAACAGATCCTGAGTACCAGCTATTCAAGGCTATTGACGCTGTATTCAACAGCTGGAATAACGAAAGAGCTATCAAGTACAGACTCATGAATGATATCAGAGGTCTGCTCGGTACAGCTGTTAACGTTCAGTCAATGGTATTTGGTAACATGGGTGAGACAAGTGGTACTGGTGTAGCATTCACACGTGACCCATCTTCAGGTGAGAACAAGTTCTACGGTGAGTATCTGATGAATGCTCAGGGCGAGGACGTTGTTGCAGGTATCAGAACACCTCAGAAGATAGACACACTTGCTAAAGTAAATCCTAATGCTTACAAAGAGCTTTGCGATATCAGAGAGAAGCTTGAGAAGCACTATCATGATATGCAGGACCTCGAGTTCACAATCCAGGAAGGCAAGCTTTACATGCTTCAGACCAGAAATGGTAAGAGAACTATCTTCTCATGGATCAGAAGCCAGGTAGAGATGGTAGAAGAGGGCTTGATTGATAAAAAGACAGCTGTATCACGTGTTCCAGCTGCTGAGTTCTCAAAGCTATTCGCTCCAATTCTTGACCAGAAAGTCATCAAAGACTTGTCTATCAAGCCAGCAACTAAGGGCTTAAATGCATCTCCAGGCGGTGCTTGTGGCCAAATTTTCTTCAATGCTCAGGATGCTGAAGCTAACGCAGCACTTGGAAAGGATGTTCTTCTTGTAAGAGTTGAGACATCTCCTGAAGATATTGGCGGTATGGCTGTAAGTAAGGGTATTGTTACATGCCGTGGTGGTATGACAAGCCATGCAGCAGTAGTAGCTAGAGGTATGGGATGCCCATGCGTATCTGGCTGTGGTGAGATCATCGTAGATGAGCATAAGAAGACTCTTTCTATCAATGGCGTAACTCTCAATGAGGGTGACTACATGGCTATTGATGGATTTACTGGTGCTGTATATGCTCAGAAGATTGCTGTTAAGCCTAGTGAGATCATGCAGGTTCTTGAAGGTTCAATGAGAGAGAGCGAGTCTAAGCTCTTCCAAAACTATAAGAAGTTCATGAGCTATGTTCAGGAGCTCAAGACAATGGGCGTAAGAACCAATGCTGATACTCCTCAGGATGCTCATCATGCAGTTGTTCTTGGAGCAGAAGGCATCGGACTATGCAGAACAGAGCATATGTTCTTTGGTGGCAAGAGAATCATTGCTATGCGTAAGATGATTCTTGCAGATAACGTAAGAGCAAGAGAAGCAGCTCTTTCTGAGCTTCTTCCAATGCAGAGAGAAGACTTCGAAGGCCTATTCATGGAAATGAATGGTCTTCCAGTTACAGTTCGTCTTCTTGATCCTCCTCTACATGAGTTCCTGCCTAATGACCATACATCACGTCATGAGATGGCACTCCAGCTTGGCGTTTCTGCAGAAGAGATTGCTCAGAAGATCAATTCACTTCATGAGTTCAACCCAATGCTCGGCTTCAGAGGCTGTCGTCTAGCTGTAGTATATCCAGAGATTCTCAAGATGCAGGTTAGAGCTATTATCGAGGCTGCTATCAATGTCAAGAGAAAGGGCGTTGAAGTTCATCCTGAGATCATGATTCCTCTAGTAGGTATCTACAAGGAATTCGTATTCTGTAAGGAGCATGCAGTTGAAGTTATCAACCAGGTATTTGATGAGAATCAGATGAAGGTTGCATATAAGATTGGTACAATGATTGAGGTTCCTCGTGCAGCAATCACTGCTGATGAGATTGCTAAGGAAGCAGAGTTCTTCTCATTTGGTACTAACGACCTTACTCAGATGACTTGCGGCTTCTCACGTGACGACGCTGCTTCTTTCTTGAATCACTATGTAAATGATCCAGATAAGCAGTTCTATGATTATGATCCATTTGCAACTATTGATGTAGATGGTGTTGGTAAGCTTGTTAAGATGGCTATCAAGCTTGGTCGTTCTGTAAGACCAGATATGAAGATGGGTATCTGCGGTGAGCATGGTGGAGATCCAAAGACTATTGCATTCTGCCAGACTATTGGTCTCAACTATGTATCCTGTTCTCCATTCAGAGTACCTATCGCTCGTCTTGCAGCAGCTCAGGCAGCTATTGCAGCAGAGAAGAAATGATCTCTAGATAAAAACAATATGCTTAAAGAGGAAGGCACAGCGCCAATGTCATTAAGTTAAGCTTTTGACACTGAAAAATGCTGTTGTAAAAGGCAATGTATGGACAAGAAATCCATAT
>CAKQJZ010000043.1 GCA_934247875.1 uncultured Spirochaetales bacterium | reverse complement strand
AGCAAATCGCTATAGAAGAAACAGCATGATATTCGTTATTTCTTCAATTATGGTCTAGACAAAGGGCTTAGCTTAATAATAATGACCACCCTTAGCTCTTATCTCGGTGTTCTTAGGTCTGAAACTCTTTATGGAATCTGGAATCATAGGCTCTCCTTATCTATACAACACTATACCACACTACAACCCAAAAGCAAAGAGAAATCTGGGCACACAGGAGTAGTCAAGACAGCAAGTCAAGGTAAAAAATGAATGGACTGACAGTAAAAACAGCCAAGTTTTGTAACACCTGGCTGCTTCATAGTAGAAAATTGATCGTTTTGTCTCAAAACAAAGCTTAAAGCCTTATTTTCTATACAACAAAAGTTGGGAGTTTAATTTAATTACAATAAGCCTCTTCCTCCTTTATCTTTGAAAGATTTGAATGAGCGTAGAGTTTTCAATGAACGTGATACAGAGAATCCTGAGATCCGAGAGATGTTCAAAGCTTTAGGTATCATAGAGTCGTTTGGCACTGGAATAGGGGAAGCAAAACGAGCAATGAAGGATAATGGCTCTCCGGATTTGTATTATAAAATATTCTCTCCATCTGATAATGTCACATCTGTTGTCATTCCTGTAAATGAAGAGCATAGAAGAATGAAAAGCGGTGCAGATTATTTTTCTGAGTCTGTAGCTGTGTATGAGATCCAATCTTATTTGGAGAAGATAGCTGATTCTAAGTACTCAAACAAAGTGCGTGAGAATCTGAAAGCAGTGTACAAAGCAATGCAAGATTCTGTTTTTGGCAACTCAGATATCGCAAAACTTGTAAACTGTTCAGATACAACTGCAACAAGCTATATTAAGATCTTGCGTGATGAGCTAAAGCTAATAGTTCCTGTCTCTGGGGAAGGCAAGGGAAAGTATCATTTTGTTAGAAGCTGATGCTATACGTTTATTGCATTTTCATCTAATAAGAATTGCTCAATTCCTATATAAAGGATTCCATTGTCATCTTTCCATGGGTTTATATTCTCTCCCACAACAACTATCTTCTTAAAAGAATCAGGAATACGAAGCAGCGATGCAATCTCTTGTTCTCTCTTTTCTTGCGTTGCAACATTTAATGCGCTTTGTACGTAGTAGCGCTCCATTCCTTTGTTGATGACAAAGTCTATTTCTAGCTGTGTGCATTTTGATTTTCCGTTTTCATCTTTGAAATTGTATTCAATAACACCTACATCTACGTCGAATCCACGTCTTAGGAACTCTAGATATAGTACATTCTCCATAATGTGATTCTCTTCTTGTTGTCTAAAGCCAAGCTTTGCATTTCTAAGTCCTACATCCATAAAGTAGTACTTGGATGGGGTAGAGATATATGATTTTCCCTTGATATCATAGCGAGAAGCTTTTGAAATCAAGAATGACTCAGAAAAGTATTCGAGGTATTTATCTATAGTTGTAGACGAGATTTTTCTGTGTTTGACGCTGTTAAAAGTATTCGAAAGTTTTGTGGGGTTCGTAAGAGAACCAATAGAAGATGCAAGTATATTCAACAAATCTTCAAGAACATCTGTATCGTTGAGGATAGAGTGTCTTTCAATGACATCTTTTATGTATGTTTGCTCAAACAGATCCTTCAGGTATTGGTTTTTGTCTTCATGTCTTGGAAGCGATAGAATATATGGCATGCCACCATATGTGTAGTAGTCTTTCCATGCATTATGCTTGTCTCCTTCATATGATTCATAGAATTCTTTATATGAAAGCGGATAAACTCTGATTTCATCTCCTCGATCTCTGAATTGAGTCAGTATGTCTATTGAGAGTAGCTTTGAGTTGCTGCCTGTTATATAAACGTCTGCATTTTTTAGCTTCATTAGCCCTAAAACTACATCTACAAAGCCTATTTTCTCTTTGGGATCATTAAGATAAGGATTGGGAACTTCTGATACAAACTGGATTTCGTCGAGCAGAATGTAATAGCGTTTGGAGCTATTTGTTATCTTAGAGCGGATATAGCTATCTAGTTCGAAAGGATTTCTGTATCTTGCACTTGAAATATCATCTAGAGCCAAAGAGATTATCTCATCTTCTTGGGTTCCTTGAGATTCCAAATATTCCTTAAATAGCTCAAAGAGCAAATATGATTTTCCAGAACGTCTGATTCCTGTGATAATCTTGACTCTGCCATTATCTTTCTTTGCTATCAGTTTCTTTAGGTACTCTTCTCTTTGCAATCTCATCTTATACCTCGAAGAATTTTTCCGTATTTACGGAATTATTATTCAACTTAATGATAGCATAGAGTTTGTTATAAGTATATACTCGAAGAATTTTTCCGTATTTACGGAATTATTTTTCAAGTTAGATAATTCCCACACTCGCTTTCTAGCTCTTTCCATACACTATATAATGCATTGTTTGCATCCATGAACTTCTTGAAATCACTATTAAGCGCACTCATTTCCTCAGTCGCATTCAAAGCGTGATCTGATGCGCATACTTTCCCTAGTGGCGTAGCGCACATAAGGCGGAAAAAGCGCATACATGCTTTTCTGTAGCTAGGACTCATGAAGTTGGCATCTGTCTTTGGGAGTATTTCGTGTCCGCTGTTTTTGATAGCGCTATAAGCTTCAATATTTGCGTCTATCACTTTATTTAGGTATGTCTTATTGTGTTTGAGCCTCTTGAGTTTGCCATCTGTTTTATAGCAAGCAAATGCAGCAGGAATCACAAAAGCTGCATGACATAAAAGATAGTCTTCCATATTAGGCTCATATATGACTCTGTATTTAGTACCTGCAAATATATCTTTAATGAGTTTTTTTTCAGGTTTATCTTCTTTCAATTGCCCGATTGTGATTGTCTTTAAGTCTATCGAAACTACTCGCTTCTCTTCTCTGTGTCCAGCAGAAAGTGAAAAAGCAAAGAGCATATTCTTGTCACTTAGCTTTGCTTTTAGTTCTCGTGGTTTCACATTGTTGCCAACGAATATGATGTTCTTGGATTTGTTTGCTTTGAGTATGTCTATTATAGAATCAAGCGTTGTATAGCGCATAACTACAAAAATTGCATCATAGTAGTCATCTGGGGAAAGTGATGTCACTACTGGAATAGTGCATTTCTTTGTTAAGAGTGAGAACTTGTTTTTTATCCTGAGACCTTTTGTCTCAATTTGTTTTGCCCAATTGCCACGAGCAAGAAGTGTTGTATCTAATCCTGCTTTCTGAAGATTGAATGCAAGATTAGATCCAAGAACACCAGCTCCATAAATAAGTATTTTCATATTCTCTCCTCTAGCCAAGTGCAACATCGAGAATCATCATCACACAAAAGCCTAGTGCGAAGAAGATAGTTCCTATATTTGAGTGCTTGCCTTCAGACATCTCTGGAATTAGCTCTTCAACAACTACATAGAGCATCGCACCAGCTGCGAAACTCAAGAAGTAGGGCAGTGCAGGAACTATAAGAGATGCAAGCAGCAGTGTTAAGAGTCCTCCGATAGGTTCTACAATGCCTGAGAGTACACCGCCTAAGAATGCTTTGCTCTTTTTCTCTCCTTCTGCTCTGAGTGGCATTGATATTATTGCACCTTCAGGGAAGTTCTGAATGGCAATGCCAATTGAGAGCGATAAAGCGCCTGCTTTTGTTATCAGGTTATTGCCTGAAACTAAGCCTGCATATATGACACCAACAGCCATTCCTTCAGGAATGTTGTGGAGTGTTACAGCTAGCACAAGCATAGTTGTACGCTTTAGCTTGCTTTTAGGGCCTTCAGCTTCACTGCTTCCTATGTGCATATGAGGAATTATGTTGTCTAGGATCAAAAGAAAGAATATTCCAATTAGGAAGCCTATTGCTGCAGGAATGAATGAAAGCTTTCCCATTCCACTAGATTCTTCAAGGGCCGGAATGATAAGGCTCCAGATAGATGCTGCGACCATAACGCCTGATGCGAAGCCCATAAGTGCTCGCTTTATAGAATCAGAGAGATCATTCTTCATGAAAAGCACTAATGCAGCGCCTAGTGCTGTCCCAGCAAAAGGAATCATCAAGCCTATAAATACATCCATAGCTACCTCCTTTCTTCTACATAGTTAGCTTATTCTAACTTATATAGTTTGAAAAGAGATGAAGGGAATATTTATTTCTTTGCTCTCTTTTTTGCGAACATGAATGTACCAAAAGCAGAGGCTATTACTTGCTGGATTGTTATTCCGATTAATACAGGAACAGATGAGTCAGGAGGGAAGAAGCTTACAGCAAGTACTAGTGCTGCACTGATGTTTCTCAGTCCTACAGCATACGATAGTGATACTGTATCTTCATCAGACATCTTAAATAGCTTTGCCATGTAGTAGCCTAAGAAGAAGCCAAGGAAAGCTAAGAAGATGTTGAGAGCTGCGATGAGAAGCAGAGATGCATCTAGTGTGAGTCTTCCAGCAACTTGCGATGTGTTGATTATTGATACAAGAATCAATGCAAGTTTGGTAAATGGCTTTAAGTATAGATTTATTTCTTTATCTGCTTTGCCTTTTGAAAGCGTGTTGATTGCAACTCCAAGAATAGATGGAATAACTACCATATATAACAGTGATAGCATCATGCCTGTTGTATCAATCTGTACATTAGTAGAGGTAAGAAGCTTTACTGTAAATGGAGTGACAACAGGTGCAAGCAAAGTGCTTAGGAGAATCAAAGAGAGTGATAGAATCTCATTTCCAAGGAATATAGAGCACCAGATATAGCTAACAACTGCAGTAGGGTTGGAGTAGAGCAATATGAAGCCCATGATTGTATCTTTTTTATCTGAGAAGATAAGAGAAGTTAGTCCGTAAACAATCAGAGGCATCAGTATGTGCGAGGAAGCGATAGCAACAGCAACAGATGATGGTTTCTTTTTAAGGTATGAGAAATCTGTGACTTTCATGCCTAGCGCACCAGAGAATGTCACAAATGCAAAGAGATAAGTAACTATTGGCTTAAGACCCGATACTCTGCTTCCAAGCAATAGTCCAATGCATACTCCAATCGGAGTCAGAACTCCCATCAGTCCATTAAGTTTTTTATTTATGTTTATAAATGTTTCCTTGCTCATAGAAAAGAATGGTATTGGCAATAATAAATAAAGTAGTCAGCACTTGTTGTCTCTTTGTGTTTATATTTTAAACGCTATTGTAGAAAAAGCTCTGATAGTATTAATCAATGTTTAAATTTAAAACATGTAAATATCCATAAATAATTATTTTTGCTTGATAATTAATGGTAGAGTTAAGCGACTTCAGATAAGGAGGGCTCTATGGAATATAAGTGTGTAGGCAATACAGGCATAAAGGTTTCTGAGTTAGGATTCGGCACAATGACATTCGCATCCGGTGCTGATTATGAGACTAGCAAGGCTATGTATAGAAGGTGCAGAGAAGCTGGAATCAATCTTTTTGATACCGCGAATATATATGGTGAGAAAAGAGATGGCGAGACAGAAGAGCTTCTAGGCGAGTTTATGAAAGGGGAGCGTGATGAGTGCGTAATCATCACTAAAGTCGGAACTCCTAGATATGGGCTTCCAAATAATGATGGAGGGCTTTCAAGAAGATATATAATGCTTGAAGTCGAGAAATCACTCAAAAGACTCAAGACAGATAGAATAGATTTCTACATGCTCCATAAGATGGATCCAGATACTCCATTTGAAGAGACGCTTAGAGCCCTTGATGACCTTCAGAGGCAAGGTAAGATTCTCTATCCAGCAATCAGCAATGCAGCTGCATGGCAAATAGCGCTCTCTCTTGGCATTTCAGAAGCGAAGGGGCTATGTTCTTTTAAGCTTGTTGAGCCTATGTACAATCTTGTAAAGAGGCAAGCAGAAGTTGAGATTCTTCCACTTTGCAAAGACCAGAAGCTTGGCGTTATTTCTTATTCTCCGCTTGGCGCAGGTCTGTTAACAGGCAAATACAGCCATGGAAACAGGGATGTAAAGGGAAGAATAACATCAAGTGCTAGATATAGCGGACGCTACAGCAATGAAGAGAACTTCAAAGTTGCAGATGCGTTTACTTCTTATGCAGAAGAGCATGGCTTTAATCCATCATCTCTTGCAATCAAGTGGGTTATGACAAATCCAGCTGTTACAGCACCACTGATTGGCGCAAAGAATCTGGATCAGCTCAATACAGCATTAGCTGCACTTGATATCAACATGACAAGCGAGATGAGAGATGAGATAACAGCACTCTCTATTGAGCCTGCTTCAGCAACAGATAGAACAGAAGAGATTAAGAATCCTAAGCTAATAGGCCATTAATCTCCAAGTAGACGCCAAAGCGTTGTTCTGCTGATTCCAAGCTTCTCTGCGGTCTTGCTTTTGCTCCCGTTGTGCTTGGCTAGAACAGCTTTGGCTATATCTTTTTCAATTTCATTCATCGTCTTGTTTATATCTATTACAGATGAGAGCTCAGATACAGAGGTAAGATATTTTTTCTCTCTCTCCAATACTTTGTTGACAAGATCCTCTGAGATATAGCAAGAGGTGGATGATAGCACTAGTTCTGATATGACTCGCTTGAATTGCTCAAGGTTCCCTGGCCATTGATATGAATAGAATAGTGCTTCAGCCTCTGGGGAGAGTCCGATAACGCTCCTGCAATAGTTCTCATCGTATGAGTTGATATATATGTGCGTCAGCGCTGCAAGTTCATTTTTACGCTCTCTGAGAGGTTTGATCTGCTTCGATATAGCTTCAATCTGATTCATGAATGAAAGCACTGGAGCGCTTATAGTGCGATTAGGAAGCGTCTCATATGCAAATATCAGCTTTATGCGTGATGGTAAATCAGATTCGATTATGAAGTCTTTGAGATCATTGAGCCTGTTCTCACCAAGTTTTGAAAGCCCTTTCAGATATAGCGTAATGCTGGACATTGCGAATGGAGAATCAGCGCTTGATAGGAAGTTGCTCCATTGCCTATCGTTGACTTCTGATAAATCCAGGATGTAATACATATGGCTTTTATATGCACTCTTTAGATATATAAGAGCTGCCAATTGATTCTTTCCTGTGCCTTTTTCTCCATATAGGAATACTGGAGTATTGATTGATGATATCCTCTCCATCTCACTTTGGTTTGAAGATGCAAATGAGATATCTGAGAAGTGAGGAAAGTGATATAAGAAGCTTTGCTCAGCCTCGGATGCGTTATAAATCTTCAAGTTCCCTAGCTGTGGAACTGCGCTTCTCTCGCGCCTTGTAATAAGGAAATCGATGTAGCTATCATTATCGATAGTGAATTCATTCTCGCATATCTTGTATATGAATCCATCGATATTCTTCTCAACTGACTTCTGTGCACCTTTGTTCGGGCTTAGCTTTCTGCAGACATTGCCAAGTGCAGGGGCTGAAGTGTTGTTGAAAACTACTGCGTTATGCTTATCGATTACTATATGTCTTTCGCTTCCAGAAGAGAGAAGCTCATTTAGCATCTGAGTAATGACTCTGTTTCTGGCAACAGAGCGTCCAAGCTCTGCTGCCTGGACTACAACAGCTTCAATGCTTGGCATAGTAGTCATGATTGAGATTATCGTGATATCTCTGCTTAAAGCGTAGTAGCCAAAGCCGGTACCGGTGACGATGACTTTAACACCTGTTGCTTTGATGTTGTCAAAGACTGAATCTATATCTTCATTGTTGAATACTGTGTATATTGCAAGATTCTCACCAAGTAGGTCTGAGAGGCGTTGCGCTCTGCCTGTGAGAGTAGGGAAGCCTACAATAGCGAATGGCTGTCCAAGTGCTTCTGCTTGCCTTATAGCGCTTAAAAGCTCATGAGACGCGATTTCAAGTTCAACAACAGGTATCTGCGTCTTTCTTCCAATCATGCGTGCAGTCTCGCCGCGTGCGATGACTACATCAAAGTCCTTCTCGACAGAGTTTGCGAGTATTACAGCGTCTTGCAGCGTTGCGTGTTTGACGACTAAGTCAATGTCTCCGATGGTTCTTGCAACCTCTAAGAACATGTTTCCTGCATTTTCATTTGGAATTATCGCGAGTATGCGTGGTCTCATATAGCCTCTTTTTGTTGTTTATTTATGAAACATTAGTTTGTGACTTTTTAAGCATTATAACAACTTTGATTAAAATTTGAACACAATTATTACGAATTATTAATCTATTTTTTACTTCTAACCATGATTTCATATGTGCAGATAGGAAAAATTATGAGAAATAAAGATAACGTCAGTTTTTACTCGAAGCACAGCAAAACTATATTTCCTTTGCTTCTGATTCTTCCAACATTGGTTTTCCTTGGTGTCTTTTGTTTCTATCCAATGATCAAAGGCTTTGGATACTCACTTACTAACTATGACAGAGCTTTTCCTAAAGCTATGAAGTTCATCGGACTTGAAAACTTCAAGACAATCTTCACTGAAGATACTGTTTTCTGGGGAACTGTTGTCACATCTATTAAATGGGTAGCTACTGAGGTTATAAGCCAGCTTGTATTCGGGATGATCTTCGCTCTTATCCTCAATCAGAACTTCAGAGGAAGAGGCTTTGTAAGAACATTCTGTTTCGCTCCTTGGGCAGTATCTGGAGTATTGACTACAATGCTTTGGATTCTTATCTACAACGAGCATATTGGTCTCTTGAATAACTTTTTGAATGTTATTGGGCTTGGGCACTTAACTAAAGCATGGGTTCAGAATGTATCAACTGCATTCAAGTCAGTTGCTATTGCTGAGCTCTGGAGAGGTATTCCATTCTTCACAATCACTCTCTTAGGCGGACTTCAGGGCATTCCTACTGAGCTATATGAATCAGCAAAGATGGATGGCTGCAACGCTTGGAAGAGCTTCTGGAAGATTACACTCCCTTGCATGAAGGAATCTATCGTATTTGCAACTCTTATGAGAACAATCTGGGAGTTCAGAAGCGTAGACCTCGTTATGACAATGACAAATGGCGGCCCAGTAAGAAAGACACTCACAATGCCTATCTATATGTATCAGACATCAATCGAGAATGGCGAATATGGCTATGGCGCAGCTCTTACTGTAATCCTCTTCTTCATCTTGAGCTTCTATGTAGTGCTCAACCTGAAAGTCAACAATTTCGGTAAAGGAGTAAATGACTAAAATGACACAGAGAACTAAGAACAATCTCATTAGACTATTTACTCTATATCTGCCAATGCTTTTGTTCATTGCATTTATTGGCATTCCTCTGCTTTGGGCTGTATCGGTATCACTCAAAGAAGGTCAGACAGTAATATCAGGTCCATTCTCATTCTTCCCTAAGAAGGTGACTTTCGAGAACTATAGCTATGTATGGACAAGAAACCATCTTGATCGTTTCTTCATCAACAGCATGATCACATCATTTGGCTCTGTCTTCATAATCGGCGTACTTGCGCTCTTCAATGGCTATGCGCTCTCAAGATTCAACTTCAGAGGCAAACGTGTATTCATGGTCATTCTCTTAATGACACAGATGATTCCTACAATCTTCAATATGAGTGCAATATTCATAATGATGGTTAAGATGAAGCTTGCTAATAACCTCTTTGGAATATGTCTTCTGCATATTGCAGCAGGTCTTCCATATAACTCATTGATGATGAAGTCATTCATTGGAAATATTCCTAAAGAGATCGATGAAGCTGCATCTATTGATGGATGCAATAGAGCACAGACTATCTTCCATGTAATCCTGCCTACAGTCAGACCTGGCTTCATTACAGTAATTGCATATGCATTCATCACATGCTGGAATGAGTATCTTCTCTCTTACACACTCTTAACAGACTCAAAGAAGTTCCCACTTTCTGTTGGTCTTAAATACTTAGTCGGAGAGTACAGCACTAACTATGCAGCACTTGCTGCTGGATGCATTATTGCACTCATTCCTCCAATCCTGCTCTTTGCTTATGTTCAGAAGCACCTTGTTTCTGGAATGAACGCAGGCGCAGTCAAAGGTTGATTCAAAGAAAAAACACAAAAGGAGAGTATAAATGAAAAAGACTATCACTTTACTGATGATTGCATTGGTTGCTATCTCAGGTGTATTTGCTCAGGGGGGAAGCGAGAAAGCAGCTTCTTCATCTAGCGAAAAGACAACTCTGACTTTCTGGTCAGAATTCGCAACTCCAGAAAGAACAGAGTACGTAGAGAGAATGGCTAAGCTATTTGAAGAGAGCCATCCTAATGTAAAAGTAGAGGTAACATCTCTTCCAGATAAGGCTGCTAGCAAGATTCTTACTGCTTATCAGGCAGGTCAGGGGCCAGATGTATTCCTATCATCAGGTCCAGCTGTAACAGACCAGATTGGTGGCGACTATATTATCCCTCTAGATAAGTATTTCGATTCTTCTTCTCTTAAGAACATCATTCTCCCAAGTGCTCTAGACACAGTAAGAGAGTATGATGCTACAGGAAAGGGACAGCTATATTACATTCCTAATGGTATTTCTGTAACAACATTCTGGCTACGCGCAGATTGGCTTAAAGATGCAGGTTATCCAAATGGAATCAGCACATGGGAAGATTTCTTTGATGCTGTTGTAAAGATGACAGATAAGAGTGCTGGTAAGTATGGTCTTGCTATCAGAGGCGGCGCAGGCGGTGCGAAGTTCTTAGACAGAATGATGTATTCATACTCAGGCATTGATTCTATCTTCATTGATGGAAAGTGCACAATCAACGACCCAAAGAACGTTGAGTTCGTTGAAAGATACCTTGGTCTATATGGCAAGTGCACAGCTGAAGGCGACTTGAACTATGGCTGGACAGAGCTCTCTGCAGCATTTGATTCAGGTTCTGCTGGTGCAATCATCCATAACCTCGGTTCTGCAGATGCTCATGAAAAAGCATTTAACGGCGACCTCTCAAAGTTCTCTTCAATGGGTATGCCTCTAAACAGTGATGGTGTTTCAATGAACTTGATGCTTCAGCCAGGTGGTATGACAATCTCTAGCACATGTAAGAATCCTGATGTTGCTTGGGAGTTTGTAGAGTTCATGTCACAGGGTGCTCCTGTTGATGAGTATTGCCAGCTATTCGGTGTTATCCCAGTAGATCAGAATGTTCTTAATACATCTGAATGGATCCAGGCTAAGCCTTGGTACAAGAATGCTGCAGATCTTCTCTTGAACCCAACAACAAAGTTCTATAGAAGCTATGCTAACCTTCCTGGCAAGAACAAGGTTTACACAAAGATGGATGAGCTTAGCCAGTTCGTAATGATTGGTCAGATGAGCGCTAAAGACATGCTCGACCAGTGGGCTGAAGCTTACCAGAAAGCATATGATGCTTGGGATTACGCAGGTAAATAACTTTGACACATTTACGTCTTGGCCATATGGCCAGGACGTAGAATTCACCTTCTGGTTCTATTTAATTTTTGACATTGCCTAGAGTTAATAGGTGAATTGTCTCATATCTAACAATGAATTTATGAAAACAAAGGAGTTATCATGAATAATATAGTTGTTTCTCCTACAAAACTAAGGCTGTTTTGCAAAGAGCTCTTAATGAAAGAAGGCCTTTCAGATGAAGATGCATTCGTTTGCGCAGATAACCTCGTAGACGCAGACCTTTCGGGTATTGAGTCTCATGGCGTCAGCCGCATGACGAACTACATGAAGAGAATCCATACAGGAGTTGTCTCTCATGGAGAGAGTGTTCAGGTAAAGACTGAATATCCTGGTTCAATTGCTGTTGATGGCTGTAACCAGATGGGTATGGTTGTTGCATCATACACTATGAACCGCTGTATTGAGAAAGCCAAAGAAAATGGAAGCTGCTTCGGCACTGCTAACCGCTCAAATCATTTTGGCACTGCATCTTACTATAGCCGTATGGCAACAGATAAAGGTTGCATAGGCATCTGTGGCACAAATGCTCCACCTAACATTGCACCATGGGGCTCAAAGCAGAAATTCATGGGAACTAACCCAATTTCAATTTCAGTCCCAACTTCTACTCAGCCTATTACTCTTGATATGGCACCTTCTGTAGTTGCTATGGGAAAGATCATCTTAGCAGCTAAGCTTGGAAAGACTATCCCAGAAGGGTGGGTTCTGGATCAGGATGGAAAGCCTTGCACAGATCCTGTTGTTGGACAGTATGGCACATTGATTCCAATTGGCGGCGCTAAAGGTTCTGGCATTGCAATATTCATGGAAATCCTTTGTGGAATCCTCGCAGACGCAGAGTACGGTCCTCATATCAATCACTTCTGGAAAGATTTTGAGCACCCCCAGAATGTTGGTCATTTCTTTGCAGCTATCGATATTTCAAAGTTTGTTGACTATGGAAGATTCATCAAGAGAATCGATGCATTCGTAGAAGAAATCAAAGCACTTCCTAAGAGTGAAGGGGTAAGCGAAATCTTCATGCCAGGCGAGATTGAAGAGAGGAAGAGAAGAGAAAGACGTGCTAACGGAATTGAAATGAGCGAAAGCGTTTTCAATGAGCTAAAGGCACTTTCTGATAGCTACTCAGTAGCTTTTGATATCGAGAAATAAGGAGATTGAATAATATGGTATTAATGGACTGCACACTTCGTGATGGTGCTAATGTTATAGGTAAGGGCTTTGATGCAAGACTGACTAAGATGATGATTGAAGGTCTTATTGCATCTAATATCAAAATCATCGAGATGGGCAACTGTTTGGGAATTGGTGCTTATGAGGCAAATAATTCCATTTCTCCTCTGAATGATGATGAATATCTTGATTTGGTTCAGCCATATCTAAAGGACGCAGAGATTGGCATGTTCATGGGCGTTAAGAACGCAAATGAGAAGAACATTGCTAAGGCTGCAAAAGCTGGACTCAAGTTCTTGAGAATAGGTGCTAACGCAGGAGATGGAAAGGCTGCTGTTGAAGGCGTTAAGCTTGTTAAGAAATATGGCATGAAGTGCCGCTACTCAATGATGAAGGGCTATATCCTCTCAGCTGAGGATTTAGCTGATGAGGCTAAAATGCTTGAAGATGCAGGTCTTGATGAGATTACTATCATGGACTCAGCAGGCACAATGTATCCTGATATGGTAAGAGAGTACTGTAAAGCTTTAACAAGCAAAGTTTCTATCCCAGTTGCATTCCATGGCCACAACAACCTCGGCCTCTCAGTTGCCAACGCACTTGCAGCACTTGAAGGCGGCGCAACAGTACTAGACTGCGGCCTTATGGGCATGGCACGTTCTGCAGGTAACTGCTCAACAGAACTCATCACTGCAGCTCTCCAGCAGCAGGGAAAGCTTGAATACGTTGATTTCCTTGCATTGCTTCACTTTGTCGATAAAGAGCTTATGCCAGCAATGGAAGAATATGGATACCATGACCCAGTTAAGCCACTTGATATCGTATATGGCTTTGCAGGTGCTCACTCAAGTTTCGGTGCTCTCTTTGCTGATGTTGCAAAAGAGAAGAATGTCGATCTGTTTAAGCTTATAATCGAAGTATCTAAAATCGATAGAAAAGCTCCATCAAGAGAGCTTATTGAGAAGGTTGCTGATTCACTATGAAAATAGTTGTTCTAGATGGTTATACACTGAATCCTGGTGATTTAAGTTGGGATTCTCTTGCGTCTTTGGGCGAGCTTGCTGTTTATGAGAGAACAGCAGAGGATGATATCCTCTCTCGCGCAAAGGATGCTGATGTATTATTCACAAATAAGGCACCGCTGACACGTGAAACTCTATCAAATTGCAAGAACCTGAAGTATATCGGAGTTCTTGCAACTGGATACAATGTTGTCGACGTTGCAGCTGCTGCTGAATTTAATATAACAGTCACAAATATTCCAACATATGGAACTGCTGTTGTAGGTCAGTATGCTATAGCACTTCTCTTAGAGATAGCAAGCAGAGTAGGACACCATGATAAGAGAGTTCATGAAGGCGCATGGAGTCATAACGCTGATTGGTGTTTCTGGGATTATCCTTTAATAGAACTTGAAGGCAAGAGACTTGGAATCATTGGCTACGGAAGAATAGGCAGAACAACAGGCAGAATTGCAAAAGCAATGGGCATGGATGTTGTTGCGTATGATTCTTTCATAAATCCAGATTTCAAAGATGACTATGTAGATCTTGATACTCTTCTTTCCACTTCTGATGTGATTGTTCTTCATTGTCCTTTATTCCCTGAAACAAAGGAAATAATAAACAAGAATACGATTTCTAAGATGAAAGATGGAGTAATCATAATCAACAATAGCCGCGGTCCACTTATTAATGAAGAAGACCTCGCATCTGCACTTAACAGCGGAAAAGTTTATGCAGCAGGTCTCGATGTTGTCTCTACAGAGCCAATTAAGAATGACAATCCACTTCTTAAAGCTAAGAACTGCATAATAACACCACACATAAGCTGGGCGGCACATGAATCTAGAGATCGACTCTTATCTATTGCTATAGACAATCTGAAGAGCTTCTTAGATGGAAAACCAGTCAACGTGGTAAATAAGGAGAAATAAAGTGAGAATTGGTTTGATAATGGAAAACAGCCAGGCTGATAAGAACTCAATGGTATATGAGTGCTTGAATGAGATTGCATCACAGCATGGTCATGAAGTAGTAAACTTTGGCATGTACTCATCAGCAGATGAGTATCAGGTAACATATGTAAAGGAAGGCCTTATTGCAGCAATACTCCTGCAGACTAAGGCTGTAGACTTCGTAGTAACAGGCTGCGGAACAGGAGAGGGCGCAATGCTTGCACTCAACTCATTCCCAGGTGTTCTATGTGGCCATGTAGTGGATCCAGAGGATGCATATATGTTCACACAGATCAACGACGGAAATGCAATTGCTCTTCCATTTGCTAAGGGCATGGGCTGGGGCTCTGAGCTCAGACTGAAGAACATATTTGAGCAGCTCTTCGTAGCACCAGGCGGCGGTGGATATCCAAAGGAGAGAGTAGTTCCAGAGCAGAGGAACAAGAAGATCCTCGACCAGGTAAAGACAGTCACACATCATGACATGCTCTATATTCTGAAGAACCTCGACCCAGAGTTTGTCAAAGAGACACTCTCTGGCAAGTCTTTCAGAGATCTCTTCGAGAAATATGCAGACTTTTCAGAGCTCTCACTCTACGTAAAGAGCTTGTTCTAAAGATAATAAACTGAATTTGTTATATTGGAAAGCACAGACAATCCCCCTGATAGCTGTGCTTTCCTCTTTTAAAAAGAGGCATAGCTCAAAACAAAAGCTATGCCTTAAGTTTTATCTGATGACTTTGCTTTGATCTACTTCTGCCATATAGATATTAAGTTTTCCATCTTGGTCAGAGGAGAATACAATATGGCTGCCATCTGGTGTGAATACAGGATGAACATGAGCATATTTCTTTCCTGAAGTATTATGCTCACAAAGTATTGCCAGCTCAGCTTTATGGTTCTCTTTATTGTAGTTGATAAGTGAAACATAGCGCTGTCCATCTTTCATATCAGCATTGATCTCTGCAGTATCACCAACTCCAAGAGTCTCATCATGGTTGATGCTTACATGGCCTGGTCTTGAATATGGATAGTAGTAGCGTTCCTGATTAGAACCATCAAAATTAATGAAAAGATCAGCGAACTGGAAGAA
Source organism: uncultured Spirochaetales bacterium (assembly GCA_934247875.1). Taxonomy (GTDB): domain Bacteria; phylum Spirochaetota; class Spirochaetia; order Sphaerochaetales; family Sphaerochaetaceae; genus Ornithospirochaeta. The sequence continues at coordinate 1,081 of CAKQJZ010000043.1, read as the reverse complement.
CTCCATATCACTTTTGTATCTGAAAGAGTATTGAGCACCAATTCTGCCAGTTGGAGTGAAGAACTCATGAACAACTCCTTCTAGGTTATGTTGCTGAACAAAGAGTGGCTTAACTTCATCATTGGATACCTGAGCAGTCCACATTCTCTGAACAAGGTGCCAAGGACCATCACAACAGAATATGAGCTTGTCACCATCTTGAGGCATAAGACTTGTATGTGTTATTCGTTTGTGTCCTCCATATACTGTTTCAGCAACATTGTTCACTAGGTCATATCTGATAACAAGAGAGCTAGGCTCTTTAAAGAAGCGTTCTCTCGCACCAGGAGCAAACTCAGCAAATGGGTTATGGAAAGAAGCAGTAATCAAAGGAACTTCTTCAACTACAGAGAAAGCGAGATAACGCCCATCGTTAGTCAGTGACAGAGAGTGGAAATTATAGATGATTGGAACTTGAATAAGATTCCTCTCTTCAAGAGTGGAGATATCAACTTCCTTTACCCATTCATTGCTGTAATAGTAGGCTTTATCCCCTTTAGGACTGATCATCGCATGAGCACCATGACCCATCTTAATAGCTTCACCCTCTGTAAGCTGCTTAACAGTGCCATCAAATAAATCAAGCAAGAAAAGCTCTCCAAAACCAATCTTGCCAATAGCTGGTGCATTAGGATTCTTAACAACTGAAGTACCAGCAAAATCAGAGACAAAGATAGTATAACGACCATCAGATGAAAACTGAGGGGACGTGAAGTATGGTCTGTCATACAGTGCTTTATTGTCTGTAAGTCTTACAATATTGACTCCTGTTGTTGGATCCTTATATTCTTTTTGTTCAATTCTGAAATATGTTCCTTTCATACACCCAGTATTAAACATAATCAATCTCATTAGAAGATACTCTATACAACACTCTTGTTGCAGATTTAAACAATGAATTTGCGATTGATTTTTAATGCTAGAAAAATGGTAACTAGTCAGTCACCCTAAACCAGGGTGGCGCAAAGCAATGGCAGAGCGGTATTATCTAGCACTGCGTTTATCATCTTATATCTATCGATGCCATTCTTGTTTGCAGTAT
>CAKQJZ010000042.1 GCA_934247875.1 uncultured Spirochaetales bacterium | reverse complement strand
GATAAACGCAGTGCTAGATAATTCAGCTCTGCCATTGCTTGGCGCCACCCTGGTTTAGGGTGACTGAATAGTTACAGATGACAGAGGATGGTATCGAGATTGTACCATGGAGACAATTTCTTGACGAACTCTGGGCTGGAAAGATTATATGATTGCATCAGACTCTGAAAAGTAGCTACACCATAATACTGTACTGACAGATGGAGATATTCCAAAAGAAACTGATAAAGAGCCAATTGCATGAACATCGCACTTGAGAAGATAAAGTACCTTTTAGTTTAGATTCTCAGAAGAATAGGCTAATAGAGCAATTATGAAAGCTTTGCACTATGGCCTCTATTCTGGCACTCTTATCTCAATCACAAATGCACGTAGAGGTTTATCTGGTGTTATATGCCCTTCATGTCACAATAAGCTCAGAGCTAGAGTCGATGGAGACGATAAGCGCTTTACGCATGTAAGTGCTGAGTGTGAGTATGGCTACGATGTATCTGTTGTAATGCTTGCATGTGCTGTCCTGAATGAGGTATTCAGAGTTCTCATTCCATCTGCTTATGGAGAGGAGTATAAAGTCATTAGGATAGGCTTCTCAAAGACAGAATTCACACTTGGAAATGATATTCCAATAATCCATACAACAGCAAACAAGAAAAGCCTCTACATTTCAATAAAGACAGAGCATCGACTGAATGGGAGAGCACTGTACATTGCAAAAACAAGACAGCTTCCACTTCTAGAGATAGACCTTTCATCTATCCATGATATCTCCAAAGATAAGATCAAGAGTGCGATCCTGAATGATACAAGAAACAAATACTGGGTTTATAACAGGCTCTTGAACAGCTTCAGCACTAACTATGTTGGAAATTTTCTTTAGATTACGCTTTTGCTTTTCCATTTGCCTTTGACAAAGCGATAGACAAAGCATATGCTCCTGCAATACCAATCTATGAACATGCCCCAATATACTCCGATAAGTCCCATATCGAGATATACTCCAAGGATTATTGAAAGGACAACGCGGAAGATCCACATTGAGAGCACTGATACAAACATAGTGTATTTTGCGTCTCCTGCAGCTCTGAGAAAGTTAGGAAGAGTGAATGCTAGAGGCCAGAAGAATATGCCTTGGATAAGTGTCAATCTAACACTCTCTATGCCAAGCTCAGTTGCAGCATCTGATAGATTATATATAGCCACAAGCTGAGGCGTTATGAAGTACATTACTATGCTTAAGCTTGTCATAGTAAGGAAAGCAAGCGCTAAGAGCTTCTTTCCATAGTAGTAGACTTGATCATAAGCACCGCGTCCACAGCACTGACCGATTACTGTAACACTTGCAAGTCCTATTGCTGCTGCAGGCATATTTGCAAATGTTCCTAAGTTGTTATTAACAGCATATGCAGCTATAGCGTAAGTTCCGAATGTTGTTACAGTTGATGCTATCAGGATCTTTCCTATGTGGAATATTGAGTTCTCAATACCTGATGGGAGTGCTATTTTGAGAATTTTTGAAATCATCTTGAAATCTACTTCAAGCTTAAAAGGATTCTCGATATAGATTTCTTCATCTTTTCTTAATATGAGGATGAACATTATAAGAGCCCCAACAATTCGTGATATAAGAGATGCTAGACCTACACCTAATGCACCCATGTTGAATATGAATAGGAATACAGCATTGCCAATTATATTTATTACATTAACAAGCACAGAGACTGTCATTGTGACAGTGCTCTTTCCCATAGAGCGGCAAAGTGCATTTGCGCTTGATTGTATAGCAAAGAATGGAAGAGAAAGCAGTATCGGAGTGAAGTAGTCTATAGCAGATGCAAATACAGCCTCTTCAAGTGTGCCATAGATTGTGCGGATGATAGGGCGCTGAAATAGAATCATCAGAATAGTAAGAATCAATGAGAATGAAATAGAGAGATTCATCAGTTGTTTTGCTGAGTATCTTGCTTTATCTTCATCTCTTCGTCCTAAGTACTGAGATGCAACAACAGCTCCTCCAGTTGCAAATGCAGACAAAAGGAATACTAGAAGTGATTGGATGTTATCTATAACGCTTACACCTGATACTGCAGCTTCTCCGGCTTGCGCAACCATCATAGTATCTGCCATGCCAATAGTGACATTCAGAAAGGTCTCAACTGTCAGTGGAATTATCAAAGAAGCGAGATATTTATTTGAGAACATCAGTTCAGATTTATCTATTTTAGCCATTATTCTGCCTATATTATTTAAGCGTTTTAGATTAATTGAAAACAAAAGTCTAGTGTATTCGTATTTGTAGTAGCTATAGTCATATATCTGAAATGAATAATCGAACTTTATGCAAAAGGCGAGCCCTTTGATTTCAAAAAAACTAATCTAAATGAATAGTGCAACAGGACAATCCAAAGCTTTTGCAATTTTCTTAGCCCTGGCTTTAGAGATGCTTTTTCTCTCGTGCTCCATATCTGATATAACCTGTTTTTTTGTTCCAATCATTTCTCCAAGTTCAGTTTGTGTCAGCTTCTTTTTCTTCCCGTAATAAGAAAGATTAGAAGATGGAGCAAAGAAGGATTTCATACCTTTGTACCAATCTGTATCTTCGATATTCACCCATTCATTATCGGATTCTTTTATGCTAAGGCTATCTCCGAATAGTTCTTTGAGTTGATCTAAAGAAGAAGGAGATATAGTTCCTTGAATAGTAAAGTCATTAATATGGGACTGATTCACGACTACCAACATAATATATTCCCTTTTGGTTCTTTATAAAAAAGCACACTATATTTGTGTACTTTTCCATATGAATGTTTTAGATAACTTTTTTATCTTTCCAGCGTCCAGATTTTAATCTCCATGTGAATAGGATTGCTCTGCATATCCAGTCTGCATACCAGCCATACCAGATTGCTTCAACATCCATTTTGAAATAAAGCACTAAGATATAAGCAAGAGCTATTCTGAAGATCCAGATTGATGAAATTGAGGTTTTCAGATTGAATTTCACATCGCCTGTTGCTGCTAGTACCTGAGGTGGTCCAAATGCGAGGGGCCAGATAGTAGCGCAGGCTATAATGCAAAGCCTTGCAATTGGGAGTGCTCGTACTGCGCTCTCTGCTTCTAAGCCATAGAAGCCTATGACTTCAGGTGCAAATATGTATAGTGGTATTGCAACAGTCATAACAGAGAGGTACGAAAGTCCAATAAGATGCCAAGTGTAGTACTTTATATCTTTGAAGTTATTGCAGCCTCTGCATTGTCCGATGATTGTGATTATTGCAAGGTTAATTCCAGTTCCTGGTATATTTGTAAAGCTATTGAAGTTGCATATAACAGCATGAATTGCAGTTGAGCTTGTACCTAGCGTTGCGATAAGCCTCATAAGAACCAGCTTTCCAACATTGAATAAAGAGCCTTCGATTCCTGCTGGAAGTGCTATTCTGAGTATCTTCTTTATCAGCTCAGGTGATACAGGTCCTTTAGTGATGCCTCTTATATTGAGCTTCTCTTTTTTATTGAGCATCAATATGAACATTATCAAAGCACCAACGAACCTTGAGATAAGCGATGAAATAGCAGCACCTTTAGCTGCGAGGCCGAATGAGAATATCAGGAGGGCATTACCTCCGATATTAAGCACATTCATAAGTGCAGAAACAGTCATTGTTCTTGTGCTTTTCTGTTCGCTTCTTGAGAGTGCGGCGAGGGCAGAGTAGATAGCTAAGAATGGATATGATAGTGCAATGTATAAGAGATAATCCTCTGCATATGCTCTTACATCGCTTTCAATCATTCCATAAATACCATCAATGATCTGACCTTTGAATGGAATGATTATTGCTACAATGACAATAGAGAATCCCATTGATAGGTAAACAAGGTTCTTGGCACTGTCTTTTGCGTTCTTTTCATTCTTTGCACCAAGGTATTGTGATACTACAACAGAGCCTCCTGTTGCGAATGCTGAGAATGTAGTTGTCAGAAGAAAAGATAGGTTATCTATAAGCGATACAGCAGAGACAGCAGCTTCTCCAGCACTCGATACCATCATGGTATCTGCCATGCCAATGAAGATAGATAGCGCTTGCTCGATTATCAGCGGGATAATCAAAGCTGCAACTTCTTTGCTTCTGAATTGGTGTAGTTCTTTCTCTGCTTTTGACATAAGCCCAATATATTCTGAATATAATGTTATTAACAGTTGAAAAGTTTAAGATTATCAAGCAAATGTTAGATATATTAAGGTTAAAGGATAGATAAAAGCTCAAGAGGCGATGTTATCTTATAGTCTGCATATTCTGAGTCGCCGCTATCTCTTCTATCAAACCAGATAGTAGTTATTGCAGCCTCTTTAGCACCTATTATATCTGCCTTCAGTGAGTCTCCAAACATTATTGCTTCCTCTGGCTTTATATTTAGGCCTTTGAGGCACTTTCTGAAAAACTCTGGATTAGGCTTAGAAACTCCAAGTTCTTCAGATGTGAATATCGCGCTGAAGAATGAGAGCATAGAAGTACTCTGAAGACGTCTGATCTGCTGCTTTCTTGACGCGTTGCTAGCAATAGCGAGTATGTAGCCTTTCCCTTTTAAGTAGCTAAGAGCTGTTCTGATTCCTTCAACTTCTACAGCGCACTCTTCAAAGACTTCATCGAATAAGAGCTCAAAAGAATAGCCATCGACTCCTTCGATTCCGATTTCATTGAAGATCTCATTGAAACGAATATGCTGAAGCTCTGAGAATGTCAGAGTCTTCTCTTCGATTCTGTCCCAAAGCGCATTGTTGTGCTTTAAAAATACTGGGAGAATATTATCAGGCAGCTTAATGCCGAAGATATCTGCACTTCGCTTTAGCGCAAGCAAAGAAGAAGATGGAAAATCAAAAATAGTATTGTCTACATCAACAAGTATTGCTTTTGCCATAATCAGATCATCAGCATCCTGTCATTGTCGAGCATCTTTCCAGATACATTTCTGAAGTGCTCTAGTAGATCGCTGACAGTCAGATGCTTACGCTCATCTCCCTCTACATCATATATTATAGAGCCTTTATGCATCATGATTGTTCTGTTGCCTTCTCTTAAGGCCGACTCCATGTTATGAGTAATCATCATGCATGTGATATTGTTCTCTTTGACAATATTGTTAGTAAGCTCAAGTACTTTCTCAGCTGTCTGAGGATCCAGCGCTGCTGTGTGCTCATCAAGAAGCAATAGCTTTGGTGGATTGAATGTTGCCATCAATAGAGTAAGTGCTTGTCTTTGTCCTCCAGATAAGAGTCCAACTGGCTGCTTCATTCTGTCTTCTAGCCCCATATTCAAAAGTGATAGTCTCTCTTTGAAGAGTTCTTTATCTGCTTTTGAGACAGAGCTTAGCCAGCCGCCGTGGCCTGCTGCGAGTGCAAGATTCTCTTCTATGCTCATGCCTGGCGCAGAGCCTTTCATTGGATCCTGGAATAAGCGTCCAATTGATTTTGCTCTCTTGTGATCTGGTGTGAGTGTTATATCTTCACCGTCGAGTATTATTCTGCCATTATCTGTTAAGAAAGAGCCTGAGATAGCATTGAACAGTGTAGATTTACCAGCACCATTAGCTCCGATAATAGAGATGAAATCACCTTTTTTTACATCTAGATTTATGTTATCTAGTGCTTTCTTCTCAAATAAGCTACCTGGATTGAATGTCTTTGAAATATTTATGAGCTTAAGCATTCTTCACCGCCTTTTTTGCTTCTCTTATTCTCTTGTATTCAGGAAGCTTCTTCTTAAAGTATGGTCCTGAGATAGCTGCTATTACGATAATAGAAGATACAAGCTTAAGCATATATGCAGGTAAATCGAATCTGAGTGCGATTGTATAAACTAAGCGGAATATGAATGCGCCAAGCACTGCGCCAAGTGCACGCTTTAAGATAGAGCCACGGCCAAGGAATGCATTACCAATAAGGAGAGACGCGAGTGCTATAGTTACCATTCCAGAACCAATTGTAATATTGACTGACTTCTGCATCTGGGCAAGCAAGCAGCCAGATAGTGCTGTCAGTGAGTTAGCAAGTACCAAGCCCACAATAGTAGTGAATGCTGGGTTGATTGATGATGTCTTAACCATATCTGGATTGTTGCCAGTTGCTCTTATAGCAAGACCTAGCTTGGTTCTTAAGAATAGTGTTAAGAGAATGACTGCAAGTGTGACGATTATCACTATTACAAATAGCTTATAGCTTGATGCGAGCGGAGTATTCAATAAAAGTGCTCTTGCTTTAGTGAAGACAGTCTCTGTCTTATTCATATTCAAAAGAGATGAACCAGACATTATTGCAATGTTTACTGAGTAAAGTCCTGTGTTTACGATGATTCCAGAAAGCAGGCTATCTATACCCATCTTGGTCTGGAGAAGTGCAGTTACAAGGCCAGATGCCATTCCTGCAATCATAGCGACAGGGAGTGATAGGTAAGGGTGACCTGAAAGTGCTATGACAGCACCAACGACTGCTCCAAGAGTGAAGCAGCCGTCTGTTGAAAGGTCACATACATTTAGCATTGTGTAACTTAAGAATAGTGCTAAGACTGTCAGTGAGCTGATCAGTCCTAGCTCAAGGGCTGTAGAGCCAAGAGCTAGTATTGATGTGAGCATATATAATCCTTATTTCAAATCTGAGAAGCTTTCTGCTGTTGTGATTTCAGCAACTTTAGTACAGTATGGAGCAAAAGCTGTCTTTACGCTATCCAAATCCAATCCAAGACCAGTAGCGATCTCTGTATTCACTGTAGCAGTTCCATTGTCGAATGTCTTTACTTCTGTTGTTGCAGGATTCTTGCCGTCAATCATGATATCTCGAACCATATCGCCTGTTACTCTGCCAAGGTTAGCATAGTCAACACCATAGCCTAGGAATGCACCATTTAGAGCGAATGAGTCAGCGCCAGTGAAGTGTGGGATTCCAGCTTTTAAGAATGTCTCATATATTGAGAGCTCTGCTGTCATTATTGTGTTGTCAGTAGGTGTGAATACTGCATCGACTTTATCCTGAACCAATGCATTAGCTGCAAGTATTACTTCATCAACTGTTGTACCAGTTCTCTCTACAACTTCAACACCTTTAGCTTTCAGATACTCTCTAGCTGCTTTGATAGGTGCTGCAGATGAATCCTGTCCAGCGTCATATAAGAGTCCGACTTTCTTTGTGTTTGGATTGAGTGCGAATATAAGGTTCATTATTGCATTTGTATCAAGATAGTCTGATGTTCCTGTTACATTTGCGCCAGGATTCGCAAGTGAGTCTACAAGTCCAGCTCCCAGTGGGTCTGATACAGCTGCGAATACTACTGGAATATTGTTGTCTTCTGTAGCTGCTTGCATTGTCATAGCAACTGGAGTTGCAACACCGACCATCAAATCAACTTTGTTAGCAATGAAGTTAGCAATGATCTGGCTCATTACGTTTGCGTCTGCATTAGCGTTGTCATAGTTAATAACGATCTTAACGCCTTTCTCTTCCTCAATCTCATGTAGTCTTGCTTCTAAGTTCTCGCAAATCTGATTGAGTGATGCGTCATCTACGAAGTTGCAGATACCGATTTTATATGTCTTTTCAGCGCTCTTGGTTTCTTCTTTAGAACCTGCAGCAAAGATTGATGTGATTGTAAGTGCGATTATTAAAATTGATGTAAGTAGTTTTTTCATTTTTTATGCCCTTATTGATAGAGAGATTTTGTAGATTGATTTTAAAAGTACTTTGTAGGCTTAACGCCAAGACCTTCGCTTTTCCATCTGTGTTCCTCCTGGACTGTTACTCTAAATAGTAACCATAGCTATATTGTTACTACTAACAGTAACGATAGTCAATATAATTTTGAAAATATTTTGAAAAAGATTTTCCATGTTTTATGCAAATACAGTTTTATGCATTTTTATACAATAAATATGCAATTAAATTGTTGACATTGAGTATCAATGTTTTTAGACTCGTAACCAGTATTTAATTTATAAGGGGTACTCGAATATGAAAAAGTTAACAGTCGTTTTAGCTTTGCTTCTTATCTTTTGTTTATCTGTTTTCGCAAATGGCTCAAAGGAAAGCAGTGGTAGCACTTATACTATTGGTATCTGTCAGCTAGTACAGCATCCTGCACTTGATGCAGCTACAAATGGCTTTATCGATGCTATAAACAAAGAACTTGGAGAAGGTACAGTCAAGTTCTTGAACCAGAATGCATCTGGTGAGATTACAAACTGCTCAACAATCATAAATGGTTTTGTCTCATCAAATGTTGACTTGATCATGGCTAATGCTACAGCTCCGCTCACAACAGCAGCAGCTGCAACTTCAACAATTCCTATCCTTGGAACATCTATTACAGATTATGCAACTGCTCTTGAAATCGAAAACTTCTCAGGCACAGTTGGAACTAACGTCTCAGGAACATCAGACCTTGCACCTCTTTCAGAGCAGGCAGCTATGATCAATGAGCTGTTCCCAGATGCTAAGCAGGTTGGACTGATTTACTGCTCAGCAGAAGCTAACTCTCTATATCAGGTAGAAGAGATGGAGAAGTATCTGGCTCCTTATGGTTATAAGACAGTACGCTATGCTTTCACAGATACTAACGATGTAGCATCTGTTACTACAAAAGCTGCTAGTGAGAGCGATGTAATCTACATCCCAACAGATAACACAGCTGCTTCAAACACAGAGGCTATTGCCAATGTTGTCATTCCAATGAAGACTCCTGTAGTTGCAGGCGAAGAGGGCATCTGCTCTGGCTGCGGCGTTGCAACTCTCTCAATCAGCTACTACGACCTTGGATATAAGACAGGTGAGATGGCTGTAGAAATCCTGAGAGATAAGGCAGATGTCTCAAAGATGGCTATTGAATATGCTCCAAACGTAACTAAGAAATACAACAAAGCTAACGCTGAAGCATTAGGAATAAATATTCCTTCAACATACGTAGCAATCTAAGAGAGGTATACATGTCACTATTAAATGCACTTCCAGGTGCGGTGTCCCAGGGCTTGATCTGGGGCATCATGGCCCTTGGTGTTTACATTTCATTCAGAATACTTGACGTGGCAGATCTTACAGTAGACGGCTCCCTTGCAACAGGTGGAGCTGTTTGCGTTGTTTTGATCCGCGCTGGCGTCAACCCAGTTCTTGCGCTTTTGATTGCACTAGCTGTTGGAGCTGCTGCAGGACTTGTTACTGCGCTCTTGCAAACAAAGTGCGGAATACCTGCAATCCTTGCAGGCATATTGTCTCAGCTAGCACTCTATTCTGTTAACCTCAGAATAATGGGTGGAAAGTCTAATGTGCCAGTCAGCGTTGATAAATATTCGCTCTTGCTCTCCCAGCGCTATGCACGTGAGCTGAGCCTCAGAAACCCAATGATTCTCCTTATAGTACTCATAGCGCTCTTAATCGGTGCTATGTATTGGTTCTTTGGCACAGAGAAAGGCTGCTCTATCAGAGCAACAGGTGCCAATAAGAATATGGCAAGAGCACAGGGCATCAACCCTGATAATGATATTATCTTGGGTTTGATGATCTCCAATGGCTTAGTTGCACTCTCAGGTGCGCTCGTTGCACAGTATCAAGGTGCTGTAGATGTCAACATGGGCCGTGGTGCGATTGTCATCGGACTAGCAGCTGTAATCATCGGTGAAGTAGTATTTAAGAAGATCAAGCATAACTTTGCTGGAACACTTCTTTTCGTAGTGCTTGGCGCTATCGTCTACTACATCGTAATTCAGATTACACTCCAGCTTGGTCTCAATACAAATGACCTTAAGATGATTACAGCTATTATTGTTGCGCTCTTCCTTGCTGTTCCATATTGGAAGTCTCACTTGAATAAGAAGAAGGCTAGATAGGAGGAGAGATGTTAACACTTAATAATATTCATAAGACATTCAATAAAGGCACAATCAATGCAAAGACTGCGCTTGATGGTGTGACAGTTACTCTTGAAGATGGCGACTTTGTAACAGTAATCGGTGGCAATGGGGCTGGAAAGTCAACAATGCTCAATGCTATTGCAGGTGCTTTCATGGTTGATTCTGGCGAGATCTTCTGTGATGGTGTAGAGCTTACCAATCTGCCTGATTATAAGAGAGCAAAGATTCTCGGACGTGTCTTCCAAGATCCTATGATGGGTACCAACCCATTTATGCAGATTGAGGAGAATATGGCTCTTGCTTTGAGAAGGGGAGAGAGGAGAGGCCTTAGATGGGGTATTACCGATAGTGAAAGAAAACTTTATTACGAAGCATTAAAAGGTCTTAACCTTGGACTTGAAGATAGACTGACTGTCAAAGTTGGACTTCTCTCAGGTGGCCAGAGACAGGCACTCACTCTATTGATGGCAACACTCAAAAAGCCAAAAGTATTGCTCCTTGATGAGCATACAGCAGCACTCGACCCAAAGACAGCTGAGAAGGTACTCACTCTTTCAGATAAGATCGTTGCAGAGAATAATCTTACAACTCTAATGGTTACTCATAATATGAGGGATGCAATTGCACATGGAAACAGACTCATAATGATGGACAGAGGCCGTATCGTTGTAGATATCAAAGGTGAAGATAAGAAAAAGCTTACTGTTCCAGATCTTATGGATCTATTCAGCAAAGCAAGTGGCAGCGAAGAAGCAAATGATGCTATGCTGCTATCTAAATGACAGGACCTCCCCTAGGGGAGGTTTCCTTATCAGCTACTGTTTCTTCTGGACTTTAAATCCACCTTCAACTGCTTTAAGCTCATAGTCTTTATTGATCAGAGTTTTTAGCTCGACTACTCCTCCGCCTGTGTCCATATTATGTGCTTTATCATGTTTGAAAGTGCCACCCATGATATCAATAGAGCCTTTAGTTTCCTCTGAGTACTTGAAGTCATAAGTCAATGCTTTGCTTTCAAAAGTTCCACCGAGAAGTGTGAGGGATGCTTTTTCTTTCTCTCCTCCGTCTGCGCTATTTCCAACAAGTACAGCAGCTTGCTTCTCTGAGATGAATGTTCCATTCTTTACAGTTGCATCAACTTTACCGACTTCGCCTGCAACATATAGTGCATAGAAGCTAGGTGGTACAGCAACTCCATCCATTGGAGTTACAAATGTATAAGCTTTAACATTGTTAACAGTTCCCTTAGCGTTGATTACTGCTAAAGCTCCATGGATGCCTCTAATCTCTCCGCCATTTACTGTAATTTCACCTTTGCTTATTACTGTATATGTATACTTTTCCTTTAATCCTGCAACAGTTGTATTATTATAAGCATGAGACTCAAAAAGTCCTCCGTTAATAACAACTACACCTTCTGAGTGCAATGCAGCGTCGAAGCGTTTAGCTGAAATAGTGCCATCATTGACTACTATGTTGCTTCCTTTTAAGCCTCTGATAATATGACCTTTAGAAATGCCGCTGCTCTCATATGTTCCATCATGTATAACCAAGTTTCCATATACATTGAAAAGCCCAAGAGATTTATCGGTTGTACTAACAATTTTGCCTTTGCCTTTTACCTCTAGAGTCACATTGTTGAGGATAGTGAATAGCCTTTCGTTATCATCGCCAGAATAGGTTATTGTCTTTTCATTGAGATCCAATTTCGCATCGCTATAAACGAATACTGGCATCATTACTTCAAAGTCTTTTGCTACTAAGATTTCTCCACCTTCTTTCATAGCTTTCATCAATTCTGCTTCGCTATTAACCTCCCACATCTTAACTGCTGGATCTTTTTTGCATCCTACAGCTATAAGAAGGCATACAACTAATAAGATAATAAATGTCCTTTTCATTTTTCAGTCTCCTTATCTTTTTTCAGACTAACATCCATAAAATGAAAGAGTCAATGAAAAAAGTGAGTAATAGCTTGTAGCATAAGGAGATATATAAATAATATTTGGCACTTTATCTAATATTTTCTATAAAGAAAGCGACGACTATATAGATAAGGAGAACAGGTATAAACTGATAATATATTGGTGCTAATTCTCGAGCGCTTCTTTTATTGCCTTCCATGAAGAGAGCAGAGACTCAAAAGAGTATGATGCGTTTTGCGCTGATGTAGATGGTAGTGTAGTTACTGGCACTTTGACGCTGTTATAGCGCTTGAATACTTCTTCTGCTTTCTTCCCATTTAGAAAGATTGCTTTTATGTTGCTGGCAGCTATAAGTGATGAGATGTCATTAGGGATAGCATTCTCAATAGAGCTATCTGAACTGCCTTTTATTTTGCATTGTTTTATAACATCCCAGAGTGCTATATCATGAGAGAGCAAGAACTCTTTCTTATCTTGGATTGTCTGAAGTTTTGTTGAGAACAGAGCTTCCATGATTTTCCAGAATCTGTTCGATGGATGCGAGTAGAAGAATTGGAGCTCTCTCGATTTTCTCGATGTGAATGAGCCAAGAATAAGAATCTTTGAGTCTTTGCTATATATTGCATCTATATTATGAGTTGCTCTTTCACTTTCCATAGCACTATAGTATCTCTTTATATTTCTGAATGTGAATTGTAGAATTGTAGGCGGAGAGTACAATGCTTCAGCATTCAATCAATACTATATATTATCCTAATGGTGAGTTTGAAAGGTATCAAATAGCGTATGGCTTCAAATGGGAAGATCTGGAGTTTGTTCATCCTCCTTTTTCCCACCGAGCTTTTGATGAGATTTTAAGATCATTCAGAGCTCATGTCATTCCAAAAGACCATGAGCTATATGGCGCTGTTATCTTCTTTCACGTTCCAGATAGCTATGAGCTTCCTTTCTCATCAAAGTCTATATTCAATAAGACGCTTATTCTCTCTGAAAGATTCAAAGCACTCAAAAGAGAAGGAAAGCTAAGAAGAAATGGATACGATGTAGCTATTGATGATGAGAAGACAAAGCGGGTATTTGACGATTTGCTCGATGAGGCTTGGCTAGGCCTTGGCTTTGGCGACAAAGACGATGTTGAGTTCATTCCAGTAGGCGATACTCTTGGCTATTTAAGCGATGTTGATAATGCAGAACTAAAAGTAAATTCTCATTTCTTTCTAATGGATCTCTTTGATAATGACTCTCCTTATGATTATCTAGGGCTTCCGTTTGGGCTTGCTGTCAAAAATGGCGTTGTGTTACAGCCACCGCTATTTGGCAGAGAAGCGCTTGTTGTGAGAAATAATAAAGATGTGTATATAACATGTCCAGATATTTCAAAGATGAAGATAAAGATTGATGGGAGAATATATGAAGAGGGAGTCAACTGCACTATCTTCAAACGCCCTGAATGCCGCATAACGCCATCTCTTTCTGGCGTTGATATCGTAATAGTCAATGATAGAGTCGTATCTATAAAGAAAGGCGGAAACACTAGAATACCAATGGCTGGGTTTGTATTAAATACTCGTGAAGCTGAGTCTATAGTGTCTCCAGCTGTAGAATACGCAGATGATGAGCTTAATGATTCGGTATTTGCAATTCAGGTTGGAACAAGTGCTGTTAAGGATTTCAAGCTTATGGATAGCTTTTCATCTCCTTTTTTTAATATAAAAGTAGATGAAGTTCCTTATCCACCAACGCTATATCCATTAGACTATGAAAACGCAAGAGCTCCTAGGATGGTATTGGCATCTGATAAGTCTGATAATCCGCTGTTAATCTGGTTTGAAGGTGCAAGCAAGCTTGGATATAAGAAAGGAAAAGAGAGCGCTGGCGCATCTCTTTCTGATGTTGCTGCTGTTTGCTATAAGCTAGGCTTAAAGAATGCAATAAACTTAGATGGAGGAGGATCAGCTGAGATGTTCATAGATGAGAAGATGGAACTATTAGTCTCATCTAGGCATCCTGATTCATCTCCTTCTGAGCGTCCTATACCTCTAGGCTTAATAATTAGGAAGTGCTAGAAATCCAAGTCAGCTGTCTCGTCGTCTAAATCTTCATAGAGTCTTGAGAGTGTCTTGAAATCATCATTTTCTTCAACTTTAGGGATAATAGAGAAGAGTTCTTCTTCTTTTTCGATGTCCCTCTCATCTTCTTCTACTTCATAGAACCACATAACTGCAATATATCGCAAATCGATAATTATGGTAAAGATTGAGGCCGAGACTTTCCAAAGAATTAACATTGCAATTAATGTTAATAAAAAATAGTGTAATACACCAAAATTTTATAGAGTTAAGAAGTTCTTTAGTATCTATAGTTCACAATCATTTCGATGTTAGTATTGAAATGACTATTAATGTTTGTTGAAAAAAATGGTGCAATGCACTAAAATTTTACAGAGGGAGATAAGATGGAAATAAAAAGAGATGTCTACTTGAATCGCTTGATTCATAAAAAAGACAATGGAATGATCAAAGTAATCACAGGAATCAGACGCTGTGGAAAATCGTATCTTCTCTTTAATCTTTATGATAAGTATTTGCGCTCTATTGGTGTTAAAGATGATGAGATTATAAAACTTGCACTAGATGATTATGAAAACAGAAAATATCTTGATCCAGATGAACTGTACAGTTATCTAAAAGAAAAGACTTCTGATGTAAAGAGACATTATTATATCTTTTTGGATGAAGTTCAGTATCTTATATCTAAAGAAGAACTAAAGAACAAAGATACTTATGTAAGGTTATATGCGATACTCAATAGTCTTCTTCATAAGCAGAATGTGGATGTCTATGTTACTGGCAGCAACTCTAAAATGCTTTCTACAGATGTTCTGACTGAATTCAGAGGCAGAGGTGATGAGCTTCATATAGCACCTCTTTCTTTCTCTGAGTATTATCCTGCGCAGAGAGAATCCAAAGAAAATGCATGGAAGCAGTACTTGTTATATGGAGGCTTGCCACACGTTTTGAGCCTTGAAAGTGATGAAGAAAAGACTCAATACCTAAGCCGGTTGCATTCAGAAATATATTTGAAAGATATAAGCGAACGATATGGTATATCAGATGATTCTGGAATTATCGAACTACAAAAAGTCATAGCATCTTCAGTTGGTTCTTTGACCAATCCTCTGAAGATTTCCAATACATTTTCAAGCAGCGGTGAAAAAAATATATCTGTTAAGAACATCAAAGATTATCTAGGTTATCTGCAGGATTCATTTCTGATCCAGAGAGCTGAACGATATGATATAAAAGGTCGCAAATATATCAGTACTCCTTCTAAATATTACTATTCAGATCTTGGGCTAAGAAATGCCTTATTGGGATTTAGGCAAGTAGAAGAAAGCCACTTGATGGAAAACGCAATCTACAATGAACTAATTTACAGAGGATTCTCTGTAGATGTTGGTGTTGTAGAAGTCTATCAGATGGTGAATAAAGTCAGGACTCATCAGAGATTGGAGATAGATTTTGTTGCCAATAAAGCAGACAAACGCTACTACATACAATCAGCTTTGGCTCTTCCTGATCCCGAGAAGAAGGAACAGGAAGAGAGGCCTTTGCTCCACACTCAGGATGGCTTTAAGAAGATTATAATAACAAAGGATGCAATTGCGCCTCTTTATAATGAGGATGGATTGCTGGTTATGAGTATTTATGATTTCCTCTTGAACGAAAAGAGCTTGGAAATATGATTAATCCAACTGTCTTTCTCTGCTAAGAATCGCAATTATTATTTTTTGTAGCAAAAAATGAGACTATTCTATATAGTTTAGCTATGCTTAAGTACGTTGCATTATGTATGGGAGAAGGCAGCTCAACTATTGTTGAAGCTATTCTCAAGACTGTATCAGAAAAGAAGTTGGCAAAGTCATTTGGCCTTATTGTTACTGGAGATCTGAATATTTTCAGAAAGACTTCAGAAGATCTTGGTATTCCTCTTTCTTTTGATTCATATGTCAGCAGAGACAGTGAACTCGAAGAGGCGAGAGAGAATAATGCTCAATATATCTTCTATAAGACATCGATGATAGATATAAGTGGTTTTGAATATGGCAGGCCTACAAAAGAGACAGGCATTGCCTCTTATGAGAGCGTAAGAGTTGCAGTCAATATCATACTCAATAGCTATGCGTTGACACTTGTAACACCATCTGTTTCAAGCTTGTCTCTGGGTCTTGCTGGCTACAAAGAAAACACAATCACAGATTTGCTTTCTGTCTTTGCGTCAAGCAGCAGGCTTACTAATATGTATCGCTTTGAGAAAGCCAATATATTCTTGCTGACTTATCATGGATCTGTCAGTGAATCTCTTCAGAATGTCAGAGAAGAGAAGATCATGGATGCAATAATAAATATTGAATCTCTATTTGTTTCAAACTTCTTCGATAGCTCTAAGCCTATCGCTATTGCTGCGCTCAATCCAGATATCGGAGACGGAGAGTGGTTTGGCTCTGAAGAGAAGGAAATAATAGAGCCTGTAGTGAAAAAAGCAGAGATGCTTGGGATCAATGCTATCGGGCCTGTTCCTGTAAGAGATATATATAAGCGTGCGGAGCGTGGAGACTATAGCGCTATTCTCGTCTATTTCAGAAATGAAGTTCAGTCGCTTATTCTCGATAGAAATGCAGTTACGATTACTTGGGGACTTCCATTTCTGAGAGTAGGAATAACTACAGGTCTAGAACTGGAGAAAGCAGGTAAGGGAAGTGCAGATAATAGCAATCTGATAAAGGCTATTAAGCTTGCTTCTGAATTATCTAGAAAACACACATTTGCTTGAGTGATGGTATAATAATCAACCAAAAAGATAAAAGGAGGAGTGATAAAAAGGTAAATAGAAAGGATGTTGCACTATTTCTTCCAGTAATGAAACAATAAAAGTGA
>CAKQJZ010000041.1 GCA_934247875.1 uncultured Spirochaetales bacterium | reverse complement strand
TTACATCAAAGAGAGGGATTCTAATGGTAAATGTCTATCTGCTTAATACCACCTTGAAAGATTTTGAGCCATAAAAAAAGCCAGAACTGATTGTATTCAATTCTGACTTAAATAGTCGGGACGAATGGACTCGAACCATCGATATCCTGCTCCCAAAGCAGGCGCCATAGCCGCTAGGCGACGTCCCGATTAACAACAAGATGAGAGTATAGGGAAAAAGCAAAGTGTGGTCAAGTAGAAAAAAGATTTTTGATGAATTAAATTTACATTATCCTGAAGATATAGAGTTTTTACCTGTTAAGGATCCATATGTATTTCTTGTTACTGTAATACTTTCGGGCTCATCTACAGATAAAATGGCAATTAAGAGTGCTGATAAACTTTTTGCAAATAATTCTTCTCCGAGCTATATCGCTTCGCTTTCTGAAGAGGAAATTGAGGCGTGTATTCATAGTTCGGGGCTTTCTAGAGCTAAGGCGCATAATATCAAGTATGCGTCGATGTATATTGCTGAAAATGGCATTCCAGACACGCTTGAAGAGCTCGTTAAGCTTCCTGGTGTAGGTGAGAAGACTGCTTCATGTTATATCGCAACAATACTGAAGAGGCCTGCTGTTATTGCAGATACTCACTTTGTGCGTGTTGCAAAGCGTCTGGGCTTTACAGATACAGACGATAGAGCTAAAGCTGTTAAAGAAATCAAATCATATGTGCCTGAAGAGTATTGGACTAGGCTTTCAATGACTGTTAATTTGCATGGGCGCGTAGTATGCAAAGCAAAGTGCAATTGCGAATCTTGCTTTATTTCTTCTCTTTGTCCATCGAAAGGGCTCTGCTCCCGATAATACGGAATGAGTTGTCATCTATCTCGATTAACAATAGTTTAGTAGGTTTTAGTTCTTGCTTTGGAAAATGGTAGTCAATTGCTTTATTGCTTTTTGAAATGAATAGGCCTTTTATACTTTCTTCATCTATTTTCAAATAGGAGTATTCACCATCAAAGCAAACACCAGAAGCTGCTAGAGTTGATGGAATTGATATATATGAATCAAATGAAAGGTTATCGAGGAGAATAATAGGTGGGAGAGTGTAGATTGTCCAATCTCCACTTTCCTTGTAGTACTCTTTCTGGATTCTCATCCAATCAAATCGTTGGTGCTCTGCGAATTCCAGTGCAGCTATTCTCTTCATGCCACAATATTAGCAGAATGAATCTGTAGTATCTAGAAAAAATCAACAAAGAAGCTAAAAAGAAGAGACAAAGCTATTTACAAAGAGCGCGGTCTTTGGGTATAGTTGTTTTGTTGTGACTGGTATGCCTTTGGCTCTGCTTCCGGTTGATTCCGACAAAGGTAACTGTCAATAGAAGAAGTAATCATAATTAAGGTGGATAAAGATCATGGCTAGAAGATGTGAAATCTGTGGCAAGGGTACAGTAGCAGGTTCTGTAGTACCACGCAAAGGTCAGGCAAAGAAGAATGGTGGTGTTGGTCAGCATATCGGTGTTACTAAGAAGCGTGAGTTTAGACCAAACATTGTTCCTGTAAAAGCTCTAATTGATGGAACTCCAAGAACAATCAAGGTATGCACTCGCTGTCTCAGAAGTGGCAGAGTTGAAAAGGTAGTATAAGCTATACTATTTTGCACAGGCTCCCTTTAGGTGGGAGCTTTTTTTGTACATGGAGGATGTGTTGCAGTTGATAAGGGTACACGCTCTAGAAGGAGCAATGGTTGCTACAAATTCCGGTGAAGATAAGCTTTTGAGAATATTCAGAAACGGGAAAGAGGATGTTCAGGTTTTTGTTCTCTCTCCTGTCAGATCTCCTGAGCTTTCTTTAAGAGCTTTGATCAATGCTGCTGAGAAAAAAGATGAAAGACTTTGGACGAAGCTTGAAAAGAGTCAGAGTGCTTGGCTTGAACTTGCAGAGAATTCGCTGAAAAACGAAAGCTATCAAAGTGTTTCAGCTGAAATTACAGCTGCATTCCAGGATGTTGAAGATATTCTAAGAGCTATCTGGCTCTTGTCTGATGGTAGTGGAGCTGCTGGCAAGCATCTCGATTCTCTCACATCCTCTTTTCTTGCAAAGCTTTTGAAAGCTAGATTCCTCGAAGAGGATATCAACGCTGAGATAATGAGCTTTGATGCTATTATTGCGCATCCAGCTCTCTTAAATGGTGCTGTTTTCGTTAATAGCGATGTTAATGTTCCTAATAAGGAAGATGCATCAGGCAGAGTCAGAAATGAAGGGGAAAGTGAGTATGCTGCTTCTTTGATATCTGCATCTTATTCTGCTCCGCTGACATTCTGGAACTCAAGATCCTTGCTATGCTCTGCTGCACAGCGCGATGTTCCTTCTGCTCATGTTATAGATAACCTTACATATGCAGAAGCTACAGAGCTCTCATTCTTTGGAGCTCCTATTGTGCATCCTCAGTCATTCCAGCCTGCTGCAAGTCAGGGACTTCCTATTTCTCTTTGCTATTGGGGTGCAATAGAAGAGAAGGGTACACTGATCAGCGGAAAGATCTTCCCTTCAAAGAAAGACAGTGTTAAAGCATTCTCAGTTGTAAGAAATGTTTCGCTTATAAATGTCGAAGGTTCTGGCATGTCTGGTGTTCCAGGCTTCTCATCTCGTCTATTCACTGCGCTTAGAAATGAGAAGATTTCTGTTATCTTCATTTCTCAGGCATCATCAGAGTACTCAATCTGTTTTGCAGTTCCTCAGAACCAGGCTAATGCTGCATCTAAAACTCTTAGGCATGAGTTTGCAAAAGAACTCGAAGTGCAAAGCGTTTCATCGATTGAGTGCGAGAATGAGCTATCTATTCTTGCTGCAGTTGGTGAGGCTATGCCAGGCAGAATCGGTGTTGCTGGAAAGTTCTTCTCATCCCTTGCTCGTTCTGGCGTAAATATCAGAGCTATTGCACAGGGCTCAAGTGAGAGAAATATCAGCGCAGTTATAAAGACTTCAGATTCTACTAAAGCACTAAGAGCACTTCACTCAGTATTCTTCATGTCATCACAGACTCTTTCTATTGGTCTCTTTGGACCTGGAAATATCGGAGGTACGCTTTTAGATCAGATTTCACGTGAGAGTGAGAGGCTTAAGTCTGAGTTTGATCTTGATCTTCGCATCCGTGGCATTGCTACCTCTAAGAAGATGCTTCTCTCAGAAGAAGGCATTGAGCTCTCTCATTGGAGAGAAGACTTTGAGAAATACAGTGTTGCATATAATGATGATGTGTTCTTATCACATATTGGAGCATCATATTATCCACATGCTGTATTGGTAGATTGTACTTCATCAGAAGCTAGAGCTATGCAATATAAGAGTCTTATTGAGCGTGGCTTCCATATAATCACACCAAATAAGAAGGCTTCATCTGGCCCATATGACTACTATGAGAGCTTGCTTGATGCCAGCTATAGAACTGGCAAGAAGTTCTTATATGAGACAACTGTAGGTGCAGGTCTTCCTATCATCACAACACTTAAAGATCTAAGAGAGACTGGTGATGAGGTGGAGATGGTAGAGGGCATGGTATCTGGTACGCTTGCATGGCTATTCTATAAATATGATGGAACTACGCCTTTCTCAGCTTTAGTGCTTGAGGCTAAGCGCCTTGGCTACACAGAGCCAGATCCAAGAGATGATCTCTCTGGAATGGATGTTGCAAGAAAAACTGTAATTCTTGCACGAGAATTGGGTTATAAAGTTGAAGTAAGCGATATTGCAATTGAGTCCTTGGTTCCTGAGAAGTTCAAGAATCTTTCAAAAGAAGAGTTCTTGGATCGTATCAGCGAGCTTGATGAAGATATGGCAGCTCTTTATAAGAGGGCTTCAGAGAAGGGCATGTGCTTGCGCTATGTAGGAAAAGTTGATCATGGTGTTTGCTCTGTGAAGTTAGCAGAGTATCCAAAAGATCATAGCTTCTCACAGGCAACTGGCACAGACAATGTCATAACATTCACTACTAAGCGCTATCACAATCAGCCGCTTGTAGTCAAAGGACCTGGCGCAGGGCCAGAAGTTACAGCTGCTGGCGTCTTCTCAGATATACTTCGCCTAAGTGCTTATCTAGGTTCGAAGATTTAAGGAGTTAAAATGGAATTTGTATCAACAAGAAGCAAAAATGGCGAGAAGCTTTCAGCCTCTGATGCTATTTTAAAGGGCCTCGCACAGGATGGCGGCCTATTTGTTCCTGCATCAATGCCAAAGCTTGGTAGTGATTTTACTCTATCTAAAGGCCTTTCGTATGCTATGTACCAGGCTATCAAGCCATTCTTTGAAGGTGATGAACTTGAGAATGATTTAGAGGAGATATGCAAGAATGCATTCAATTTTCCTCTTCCTTTCGAGAGAATTGAAGATGATGTTGATCTGATGGAATTGATCTATGGTCCAACATCTGCTTTCAAGGATTTTGGTGCTAGATTCCTCGCTTTCACAATGGAGCGTCTTCTCTCAAAGCGCAATAAGGAGCTTACAATACTTGTAGCTACTTCAGGAGACACAGGCGGTGCTGTTGCATCTGCTTTCCATCAAAGAAAGAATCTGAGTGTCAAAGTGCTTTTCCCTAAAGGCAGAGTAGCAGAGAGACAGCGTGCGCAGCTCACAACCTGGGGCGATAATGTCGAGAGCTACGAAGTTGATGGCTCATTCGATGATTGTCAGAGAATGGTAAAGAGCGCATTTATGGATGAGAATCTATTTGGGCTCTCAAGTGCTAACTCAATCAATCTTGGCCGTCTACTTCCTCAGTGTGCTTATTATGTTTATGCTTCATATCTTTTTGAAGCTAAGCATCATAAAAAGCCTATCATCATTATTCCATCAGGCAACGTAGGCAACTCAACAGGTGCATTCTGGGCAAAGCAGATGGGGGCTCCTATTGAGAAGATCGTACTTGCAGTAAATGCAAATAAGACTATTCCTGATTATCTTGAGAGCGGTGAATATAAGCCACGTGCCAGTGTTAAGACACTTGCTAATGCGATGGATGTTGGCGCACCTTCTAATATGGAGCGTCTATTCGATTTATTCACTACATATGATGAGTTCAAGGCCAATGTTGAATCATATAGCGTAAGCGATGAAGAGATCAAAGAGACTATCAAGGAAGTATATGATGAAGACAATCTTGTAATCTGTCCTCACACCGCATGTGCAGAGCGTGTCAGAAGAGATCACTACAAAGGTCTACCAGTTATTTCTGTTGCTACAGCTCATCCAGCTAAGTTTGATACAATCGTAGAGCCTCTAATTGGAAAGACAATACCAATTCCTAAGACACTCTTTGATATCATATCAAAGCCAAGTGTAGCTAAAGAGATCTCCAGCGATTATCACGAACTCTTTAATTGATTTTCTTCTTGAGTCTCTTCTCTCCGTAGATATCTGAGAATCTGTAATAGATCAGAAAGAGAGCAGAGACTAAAGTCCATGATACTGGGTAGCATAAGAGTGCTTTCTCTATTGATGTAATGAAGAAAGGAATATTGAGCCAGAGTATTCTCATTCCGCATATTCCGATAACTGTGAATAGAGTAGGCACTATTGCTTTTCCGGCGCCTCTTGAAGCGCCTGAGATTATCTCGATACCGATGTATGTAATGAATGTTGGTGCAATTGTCTTAAGCATCAGCATTCCTATGTCGATTACATTCTCATCTGTTACAAAGAGCATGAAGCCATAGCGGCCGAATATGACATACACAAACGATAGCAATACAGTTGCTATAGCTGTCATGAACATACATGTTCTAACGCCTTTCTTTGCTCTGTCTATCTTACCTGCTCCATAGTTCTGGCCTACGAATGTTGTTATTGATATGCCAAAGGCATTGCTCATCATCCAGAATATGAAATCAAGCTTGCCATATGCAGCCCAGGCTGCTGCGCTATCTGTACCAAATCCATTTATGCGTGCCTGCACAAGCATATTGGAGATGTTGTACATGATTGACTGTATTCCAGCAGGAACACCGATTCTCATCATATTGACGAGCACTTTCTTGTCTATTCCAAGTTCTTTGATGCAAAAGCGGCAGAAGTCTTTTCGCTTCATTAGCCAAATCAGCGTGAGAAGTGCAGATAGAAGCTGTGAGAGCACTGTTGCATATGCAGCGCCTTTTACTCCTAGCTTGAAGACAACGATGAATAGAATATCAAGAACAGTATTCAAAAGAGCGCCAGCAATAAGGAAGTACAGCGGATGCTTAGAGTCTCCAAGTGCTCTGAATATTCCAGCTCCCATGTTGTAGACAACTATTGTAACAGCTCCTGCAAAGTATATTTTCAGGTAATCATCAGCAAGTGGGATAATCTCTTCAGGTGTTGAGATGAGTCTTAGAATAGGAGATGAGAATATAAGTCCGATTACTGTTACTATCTCACCGAAGATAAGCGAAAGCGTTATAGCTGTATGGATAGCTTTCTTTGATTTATCTTCATCTTTAGCGCCATAGTATTGGCTTATGACTACAGTTGCACCAGATGATATACCAGTGAAGAATCCTATTACTAAGTTGATTAAAGTACTGGTTCCGCCACCAACTGCAGCAAGCGCTTCCTTGCCTAGTGCTTGTCCAACAATGATTGCATCTACAGTATTGTAGAGCATCTGGAAAAATGTGCCGAAGAATATAGGAAAGAAGAAGTAAAGCAGCTGACGCCAGATTACTCCTTCTGTTATTCCATTGTAGTTATCAGACTCTCTTGTCATGGCCCGGATTATACTCAAAGAACGTTATTTTGAATAGCGATTAATAGATTCTTGCAACAGGAAGCTTTCTTATCTCAATAATGCTTGAGCAGCCTTTTGAGAATATGCTTTCCATTCCTTTTATGTACTCGTCAACCTTAGCTTTAGGGACATACGCCTGTATAGTTCCTGCAAAGCCACCACCATGGACTCTTACAGCTCCCTCTCCATTGAGAATAGACTCAGAAATCGCAATCGCAACGCTTAAGCCCTGGTTTTTGTAGTCTATTACTGTAAATACATTCTGAAGGAATCTGAATGAGCTATCACCAGATTCTTTGACAAGCGATAAGAATGAATTGAAGTCTTTCTCTCTCAGTGCTTTCTCAATAGCATCAACTCTCTCATTCTCTTTGAAGAAATGATAAGCTCTTAGAATTGCTCTATCATTTTCAATGCTTTCTCTTATTGATGCAATGTCTTTGAAGAATGCTTTGCTGTCGACTTCTCTTAAGCTCTTCTTGCCATAGAAAGAAGCAACAGAGCGCATCTCTTCTGGTATTGCTGAATACTCTCCTGTAAGATCTGCATGGTTTCCTCTTGTGTCTGTGATTACCATCAGGTAACCATAGTCAGAGAAATCTACAGAGAGTGGTTTTACAATTGGCTTGTCTTTGTCTTTGAAGTCAAAGACTGTTATACCACCAGATGCTGAGCTGATCTGGTCTAAAAGACCTGATGGCTTACCAAAGTAAACATTCTCTGCATACTGTCCTATTTTAGCTATCTCTACAGGATCCAGTTTGTCATCATTGAAAAGATTGTTGAAGATTCCTGCTATCAGCACTTCAAAGGCAGCGCTTGATGAGAGGCCTGAGCCTTTGAGTACTCTTGTGGATGTATTTGCTTCCCATCCTCCAATCTTGATTCCTCTCTCTTTGAAAGCATGAGAAATGCCTCTGATTATAGATATGGCATCATTCTCTTCTTCTTTTTTCTTATCTAAATCCAGAAGAGAGATCTCAATTGAAGGAAAGCCTTCTGATGCAACTATTACTTTATCATCATCACGTCTTGATACAGCTGCAATAGTATCGAGATTGATTGTTGCTCCAATAACCTTCCCAAGGTTATGGTCTGTATGGTTTCCAGCAATCTCACTTCTGCCAGCAGCAGAGAAGATCATTGGCTCGCTTTTTCCGAATAATCTCTTGTGTTCCTCTACGAGCCTAGAATATCTGGCATCCATATCTGATTCACTATAGCTTTTGCCATAAAGGCTAGGATATGCATCATGAAGCTTATTGAACATTTATTCCTCCAACTAAGAGTTTAGCATATGTTAATTGATTGTAGCCTTTGTTTTCCACTCTTTGTAAGCCTATAACTCCACTTATTTGAGTTTATGTAGCCTTCTGAGACAAGAATATCGATTGCTTTTCTGATTTCTTTGCAGTTCCAGTCATAAAGCTTGTTTTTCTTCTTTAAGAACACTGAGAAAGCAAGTGCGAATTCTGTGTCATTCTTGAGCTTAAATGGATGCTTTCTTATGTAGTTGAGTATTTCTCTCTCTCCAGCTCTTCTATAAACATCGTCTTTGCAATTGGAGCATGATAGGCACATCCTTTCTTCTCTCTCTTCGCCCATTGCTTTTAAGAGAAAGCTTCTTATGCAATTCTTCGTGAGAAAGATCTCACTGAAAGAAGAGCTCACTATCTCTGTTGGATCTCTCAATATAAATGAAGTTGATGCATTTCCATCTCTTCCAGCTCTCCCAGCTTCCTGTATGAATGAGAAAGGGGAAGATGGGATGTATGAGTGTATTACGCTTCTTATGTTCTTTTTATCTACCCCCATGCCAAATGCAATAGTTGCAACCATCACACCATCTTCTGATGAGATAAACCAATGCTCTTTCTTTTCTTTCTCTTCTCTCTCTAGTCCTGCATGGTAGTACTCAGAGGCAAAGTACTTTGAAATGAAGCTATTGAGCTCTTCTGCTTTTTTCCTGCTTTTAGCAAATACCAGAGCAGGCCGGTTCTTATCATTTTTGAGTATGCTTATTATCTCATGCTCAATAGAGAGCGCATCTACTCTCTGATAGAATATATTAGCTCTGTCGCTGGATGCATGAACTATATAAGGTGTTCTGCCTGAGAAGATCTCATTGACTATCTTGCTGCATACATAGTCATCAAGCGTAGCTGTGAAAGAGAGGATCTCTTTAGGCTTCAAGTATGCTATTACTTCTCCGATTCTTTTATAAGAGCTTCTGAAAGCTTCACCCCATGTGATTATCGTATGGACTTCATCAAGCACGAGCGTCGCTTCTTTCAGAAATGCTAGCTGATCAGTTTCCATTAAGTATAAAAGCATCTCAATGTTTGTGATGATTATGTGGCTTTGCTTCAGCTTAAGTCTGTTTAACGTCTCATTCCTTTCTTCTCTAGTCATGCCGCCTTTTAGCATCTCTGCGTTTATGTTGGCTTTCCTGAATCTTTCAGCTTGGTCATTCATCAGAGAAAGAAGAGGGTAGATGATTACCATATAATCATCGCTTGTAGCAGCTGGCAGCATGAAGAGAATCGATTTGCCTTCTCCTGTTGGCAGTGTGACAAGCAGATCTAGGTGCTCGTCTTTCTCTTTTGCTTCGTCTATCCGTCTTATTACAAGCTCCTGGTATGGCTTTAAATATGAAAATCCAAATTTGCTTTTAAGTGTTGCTTCGTATTTTTCGTAAAACTCCATACTGGTATATCGTAATAAAAAGGATTTTTACTAATATAAATAATAATATTCTGAATTTAGAATATAATAATAAGCTATTAATAAAATGCTGGATAATAGTAAAGCACCCCAGTAAAGAGGCGCTTAATATTGCTTAGAGCTTAGTTTTTCTTTGGAGGAAGAGCAAGAATTGACTTAAGCTCTGGAGTCTTCTTGAGATTCTCAACAAGACCTCTGGCTCTTGCCTTATTTACATACTCTGGATCCTCAAATGTATAGTGGAAGTTAGTATGGATATCATATGTGCCTTCCATTAGAGCATGTGCATCTTCTGTCATTACAAGCTCTTCATCTGTTGGGATAACGAAAATCTTAACAGGTGAGTTATCTGCACTGATCAGTGTCTCTGCGTTTCTGCAATGTGAGAGTGCGTTCTTCTTCTCATCCAGGATGATGCCGAGGTTCTCAAGACCTGCGCAGCTTCCCTTTCTGATGTGGTCGCCCATCTCGCCTACGCCTGCTGTGAATACGATAGCGTCAACTCTGCCAAGAAGTGCTGCATATGCGCCGATGTACTTCTTGATTCTGTGGCATTCCATCTTAACGCCAAGCTGAGCCTTTACGTCTCCCTCTTCAGCTGCCTTCTGAACATCTCTTCTATCCTGCATTCCGCAAATGCCTACAAGACCAGATTTCTTATTGAGGATTGTGTCCATCTCTGCTGCTGTGTAGCCGAGGTTGTTGCAGATATATGGGATGATAGCTGGATCCATATCACCGCTTCTTGAGCCCATTACGAGACCCTCAAGAGGAGTAAGACCCATTGATGTATCGATACATACTCCATTCTTTACAGCACATGCAGAAGCACCATTGCCGATATGGAGAATGATTACGTTAGTGTCTTTGTTCTCTTTTCCAAGGAGTACTGCAGCACGCTTAGCGCAGTATAGGTGAGATGTTCCATGGAAACCATATCTTCTTACATTCAGATCCTTATACCAGTCATAAGGTACAGCATACATGAATGCTTCTTCGCTCATTGTCTGATGCCAAGCTGTATCCATTACGATTGCATGTGGAATGTTTGGCATAAGCTTTCTAGCAGCTTCAATACCCATGATATTAGCTGGCATGTGAAGTGGTCCAAGTGGAATGATCTTCTTCAGATTCTCAACAACTTCATCTGTTACGAGTGTTGATTTCTTGAATAGCTCACCACCATGAAGTACTCTGTGACCTACTGCTCCGATTTCGCTCAGTGACTTGATGCAGCCATACTTCTCATCTACAAGCATCTTGAGAACGAGCTCGATTGCTTCCTTGTGAGTAGGGCTTGAGAAACGTGCACTGTAAACTTCTTTGCCTGTTGTTTTTTGTTCAATAGTAGAGTATTCAAGGCCGATTCTCTCTACAATACCTACAGATAGAACATCCTTGTTGTCCCAGTCGTATACCTGGTACTTAGCTGATGAACTACCACAATTTAGGGTTAAGATAACCATTGTACTAAAGCTCCTTTGATTTCATCTATTATATAGAAAGTACTTTTTTAGGATATATCAAAATTTTTTCAAAGTATAGGCAAATAAAAGAAATTAAGGGCAAGATATAGAGAATAATCAAAATCAAGACGATATATAAATATGAGACGTCTGTTTATATTGATTATCGTGATTATTGCTTCTTTTTCTATCTCTGCTTATTCGCTTTATGTTGATAACAGTGGATTTGAAGCAGGAGATGGGCAATATCTTTTTGCTTTGCGCTATGGAAGAACTTATATCCATACACCTCTCTTTGAGAGCGGCGAGATAGATAGAGTAGGTCTTTTGAGATTCGTCAAAGACCCATATAAGGCACCTCTTTCTTTGAAAGCTCGTGCAGCAAAGTGGCGAAAGAATGGCAATAATTTAGGCTCAGTGATCAAAATCAACAATGCGCGCTTCTTCTATGGAGGAAACGCATTAGGGCTGTCTGTAGATTTTGATTATTTTGAAAGTGCTGCATTCTTCTCACTTGAAGATAAGAAAAGCGATGAGTTTCAGAGTGTATACTCTCTTTCTACTGCGTTCTATATGCTCTTTTTAAGTAAGATCCAATATTTCAATGTGCTTTTAGCTTCATCAGTATCGAAAAATGGTACATTTTCGCTTTTCAGTGCTTTGTCGCTAAAGATGAATAGCTATTTTGTAGAGCTGCGACTTGGAAAAATAGAGAAGCTTGAAGAGAAAAGCGAAGATGGAAAGCTTTCATTCAAGCTTGAAGTCGATAGAGATATATATTCTGCCTCTTTCTATATGTTTTTTGGAGACGATGCAAAGTATTCATATGAGTATCAGGATTTCAATGCCGAAGTCAAACAGACGCTAAAGCTCAATGAGCTGATGGTTTCATTCATAACTGACTCATCTATTTCGAGAAGCGGAAAGAGAGAAGGGGAGTATAAGATAGAAGGAGAGTACAGAGGAATTAAGGTAATCTATTCATTCGATAAAGGATATTACTATAGGCTGAATCTGAAAGGAGCTTCGCTTATATATGATAATGGTACATATGGAGTGGAACTGAAGAAATCAATCTCAAAAGATGACTATACACTCCATTTAGCACTATCGACAAAAGAAGGCTTCAAGCTTTCTTTCTCTATGATTAACTGAATTTGCCTATTATAGAAACAGATGGCTTAAGTGTTATTCCAAGAGTTTCTTTGGCTTTGACGATTGCTCTGTTGATAAGAGTTTTGACTTCTTCTGCTTTGCAGCCTTCATAAGTCAGAATCATATTGGCATTATAATCAGAGAATTCAGCTTTGAGTCCCGACACGCCTTGCATTCTGAGCTCTTTTATAATATCTGCAGCTTTATGATCTTCTGTGTCATAGAAGACATCAGCAAGCATTCTCCCAATAGGAGGAACTAGCATAAGCTCTGTAAACATCTCTTTTCTGAGTCTTGCTTCAGCAGTAGATGAGGAAGGAGTCATTCTAAGCCCTGCTGCTATGAAGATTGAATCCTCTGGTAGCGTTATGCCATTATGGCCGAAAGTCTCGCTATATACTGGTGTTCTGTTAAATGAGCCATCTTTTTTCAGATAGTCTATATAGAAGATGAAGTCTGATAGCTTTGCGCCATTGGCTGCTGCATTGACTTTGAGTGCGCCTCCGAGAGTTCCTGGAATACCTGCAAGCTGCTCAAGCCCTATCAAATGATGATTGATTGATTTGTTTATTATATTGTCCAGTGTCTCACCCGCATAAGCTGTGATGAGGTTGCCTTTAAGCGTTATGCCATTCATGCTCTTAGTTGAGAGCAGAAGCCCTTCAAATCCGTTGTCGCTTATAAGTGTGTGAGTCCCGCTTCCTATGACTTTTACTTCAAGTCCTTTCTTATATGCATTCTCTAATACTTCTGTGCATTCATTGAGGTCTCTAGGCTCTGCATAATAGCGCGCAAGCCCACTGTTATGGAGCATTGTATCATCTTTCAATTGATGAAATTCACTTATGCAAATAAGGTCTCTGAGGTATCCACTTAAACGTTTCATTGTTATAATTATAAAATTAGTATGTTAGTTTTTCTATTCCATTGTTGAAAATGGCAGATTTAATTAACATTAAAGCGGAGGCAAAGCATGAAAATTTATAATACTATGGATCGTAAAGTCGAGGAATTCGTTCCAATCGTTGAAGGAAAAGCTTCAATGTATTGCTGTGGTCCAACTGTTTATAACTATGCCCATATTGGTAATCTAAGAACATATATATTTGAGGATCTTCTCCATAGAACACTTGAAGAGAATGGTTATAAAGTTACGCATTGCATGAATATAACAGATGTTGGACATCTGACAGGCGATGGGGATGATGGAGAAGATAAGCTAAATAAGCGAAGCAAAGAGACAGGTAAGTCTGTTTGGGATATTGCTGCTTTCTATACAGATGCTTTCTTCAAAGATACTGCAGCTCTTAATATAAAGAGACCAGATATCGTATGTAAGGCTACTGACCATATTGAAGATATGATCAAGCTTATAAAGCGTCTTGAAGATGGTGGCCATACATACATATCAGGTGGCAATGTTTACTTCTCAATTGATTCTATAGATGACTATGGCAAGCTTGCAAAGCTGAATCTCGATGATCTGAAAAGCGGCGCAAGAATCGAAGTCGACTCAAATAAGAAGAACCCTAAAGACTTCGTACTCTGGTTCACAAACTCAAAGTTCGGTGAGCAGGCAATGATGTGGGATAGTCCATGGGGCAGAGGCTACCCAGGCTGGCATATTGAGTGCTCTGCTATGTCTATGAAATACCTTGGTGAGCATTTTGATATCCACTGTGGCGGTATTGATGCTATTCCTGTCCATCATACTAATGAGATAGCTCAGAGTGAGGCAGCTACTGGTAAGAAGTGGGTAGATTATTGGTGCCATGGAGAGTTCCTTCTGAATGATAAAGGAAAGATGAGCAAATCATCTGGTGAGTTCTTAACTCTTTCTGTCCTTATAAATCATGGCTATGATCCACTGGACTATAGATATTTCTGCTTGGGCGGACACTATAGAAGCCAGCTTAAGTTCTCTTATGAGGCTATGGACCATGCTAAAGCTGCAAGAGAGGGTATTTGCCAGAAGATTGCAGAGCTTAAGGCACTTGGAGATGCAGCCTCTTCAATAAGCGATGCCGCTAAAGTCTATGTCGACGCATTTGAAGCTGCTATGGCTAATGACCTTAAGTGCCCTGAAGCGCTTTCTCAGCTCCACATGCTTTTGAAGGATAATTCAATCACTCCATCAGATAAGCTTGCTGCTGTCTCTAAGATGGATAGGATTTTAGGCTTGAACCTTGATAAAGTCGAAGCCAAGAAGGAAGAGAAGATAGGAACAGAGGATGATTGGCGTCTAGTTGAGGAGAGAAAAGCTGCTAAGAAGGCTAAGGATTTCAAGAGAGCTGATGAAATCAGAGATATACTCTTATCACGCAATCTTATCGTTAAAGACACTCCAAATGGACCTGTTCTCGAAAAGAAATAAAGAAAGTTTTGTAACCATTTGAAAGGGCAGTTGTTAAGATTATGGAAATAAAAAGTACGGACCGAGATGATTTCAAGGTCATATATGAGGCTAATTACCATCTGATTATCCAGGTGATACAGCATATCGTATATAACCTTGAGATAGCTGAAGATCTTACGCAGGAGACATTTGAAAGGTTCTATGTTAAGAACATGACCTTTCCAAGTGAGGATGATGCGAAGTACTGGCTCTTAAGAGTTGCCAAGAACCTCGCACTCAATCACATCAGGCGCAACAAGCGTGAGATCCAGATGATTGAGAAGATCAAGAAGGTACCTGTCGATAATTCCCAGAAGGAAGGGATTGGTAAGTTAATTGAGGAAGAGAACAAGAAGGAAGTAAGGCTTGCAATCAATCAGCTGCCTGAAAATCTAAGGCTGGTGATTCAGCTTAAAGAGTTCTCTGATCTGGACTATAAATCGATAGGCAAAGTCCTTGGTATTTCTGAGACAAATGTCAAAGTAAGAGTTCATAGAGCCCGTAAGAAGCTTGAAGAACTGCTTAGGGTGGAGGATAAAGATGTGTATTGATGGTCAGCTGCTTTCTGCTTATTTGGATGGTGAGTTAAAAGAGCCTTATAAGACACAGGTTCAGGAGCACTTAGAGCACTGCGAAGCATGTCGCAAACAGCTTGCTAATATGGCTGAGCTGGATGAGACAGTAAAGGCTACTAAAACATCTGATGAGCTTTTGGACCGCAAAAAAGATATGATTTTCAACACACTTGATCAGAAGTATTTCCAGAGTGGAAAGAAGGTCAATTTCTTTAGAAGAAAGATTGAGATGAGTCTGCCTGCAATGATCACTGCAGCTGCTGCTGTTGTCTTCATCTTCATCGGAGGCTTTATGTTCTTTGGCTCTAATCCTTCTCAGACAGAAGATATCCTTCCTTCATTCCTGATTTCTGCAGATCAGCAGAATGTAAGATATGTTTCTTCAGGCAAGGGCTCTTTGGATGATTATACGCTTGAAGAGATTATGCAATACCTTGATAGCAAAGGCTACAACGTCAATATAACAATGAAAGGGCTGCAGCCTATTGAAACTAACTAACGCAGGAGGTGGAGAACCACCTCTTTTTTATATCTCTACATATTCCTCTCCACTAGGCGCTATGACTATTGAGTCTGATGAGAAAGGGCTAAGAAGAGTTTTCTTCAGCGATAAGAAGCCTGATCTTTATAAAGCTCAAACTAATGATATCAATGAAAGGACAATTGAGTTTCTGGATAGATATTTCAAGAACTCAAAGCCTATGTGTGATATCCCATTGAATCTAATCGGTACTGAGTTTGAGAAGAGCGTATGGCGCTTGCTCCTTGATATTCCATATGGAGAGACACGGACATATAAAGATATAGCCTCAATGCTCTCTTTGCACTCATATCAAGCTATAGGGCATGCAATAGGAAAGAATCCGATACTGATTATTGTGCCTTGCCATAGAGTCATAGGAAGCGATGGCTCTTTGAAGGGCTACAGTGCAGGATTAGAGAGAAAGCGCTCTCTCTTGGAGCTTGAGAGCGCTATGCGATAATCACATTTCGTTATAGAGCTTTTCGTAGATCTTTGATGAATTAGTCCAAGACCAATCTTCTTTCATTGCTCTACGTGCAATATCATTCCAGTCTTTGTTTCTATCGTAGTATGTATAGGATGCATGATTGATTCTGTCTAGAAGAAGCTCAGAAGAGTAGCCATTGAATGAGAAGCCTGTCCCTGTCTTCTCAAATTCATTGTATGGCTTGACTGTATCTTTCAAGCCTCCGATTTCATGTACAATAGGTATAGTTCCATATTTAAGAGCTATAAGCTGCGTCAGTCCGCATGGCTCAAAAGCACTAGGCACTAAGAGCGCATCAGATGAAGCATAGATCTGATGTGATAGCTCATCGCTGTAGCATATGTTTGCGCTGACTTTGCCTCTGTACTTATTCTCATAGTACCTCATCATATTCTCATAGTACTCTTCGCCTTTGCCAAGAATGATCAAGTTGATGTTCTTTGAGCAAAGCTGATCCATAGCTCTGTCTAGGATATCTAGGCCCTTCTGGTCTGTTAAGCGTGATATAAGACCAATAGTGAATACATCAGGATTCTCTTTAAGCCCCAGTCTTTTCTGAAGTGCGACTTTGTTCTCTTTCTTCTTTGCTCTGAAGTTGACTAAATTGTATTTTGCTTCAATTTTTTCATCTTTAGCAGGGTTCCAGATAGAGTAGTCAATGCCATTGACTATGCCCCAAAGCCTATCTCTTCTCCATCTTAGTATGTCATCAAGTCCATCTGAGAAATTAGGCGTCTGAATCTCTTCAGCATAGGACCTTGATACTGTAGTGATGTAATCAGAGTATACAAGTCCCCCTCTTAGCATAGATGCATTCCAGTCGCATTCTGGGTAGTTTCTGTTTTGGTATGGAGATACTAAGAGACCTGGCTGGAAGCATTCATTAGGAAGTCCTGTGACCCACTTCAAATGCCCGACATTCCATGTGCCTTGGAATCTGATGTTATGTATAGTCATAACTGTTCTGATTCCTCTGAAGAAAGGATCACCTTGGAAGACAGTATTGAGATATACAGGAATCAGGGACGCTTGCCAGTCATGAGCGTGTATGATGTCTGGTCTGAAACCAATAAGAGGCAGAGCAGATAGCACTGCTTTTGAAAAGTATGCGAACCTTTCAAGGTCCTGGAACATATCGTAGTAGGGTACAAGACCTGAGAAGTATTGCTCATTATCTACAAAGTAGTAGATGATGCCATCTAGTTCCAGCTCTTTTATTCCAACATAGATTCTGTTATCCATCTGGAAATAGTAAAGAGTCTTCATCTTATTTCGATACTCTTCAGGTATTGCATGATAGTTAGGGATTATTACTCTAACGTCGAATTCTTTTTTATCTAAGCTCTTAGGAAGAGAGCCGGCTACATCTGCGAGCCCTCCCGTTTTAACAAAAGGTACGCATTCAGATGCTGCAAATAGAATTTTCTTCATAAAACCAGTTTAAAGTGAGTAATTCTCAAAGTAAAGCTAATCATGTTCTGCTATAGTTATATGTGCGTCGCAAAAGAATATTTCCATAGATGTCTCAAATGAAATATTCCAGCAATAACAAATACTCATGTAATAATACAAGAAATA
>CAKQJZ010000040.1 GCA_934247875.1 uncultured Spirochaetales bacterium | reverse complement strand
GCTGGTTTTTTAGAGCCACTTCGGATAGAAGGCAACAAACTTGAAAATTTCAGAAACTAGGCGACTGAATAGTTACTTTAAATCCCGGAATTGTTGAGTTGGCAATATTAAAATTTTTCGATTTTATTAACATTTTTATTAAGTGTTATTATCTTTTACGTGAGGTGGATTTATGTTTACTAACATTACAGTTAACAATTTCAAAGGTATAAATAGGCTATCTTTCTCTCCAAAAGAGAAGGATTCTTTCATCTATGGTGAGAATGGAAGCGGCAAAAGCGCTTTAGTTGATTCTCTCTATTTTATCTTGAAGTCGATGAGGACTCTTTATGATGAGAGACGAGTATACTCTCTTCCTTCACGACTTCAAGGATTGTACCCCGAGCTCTCATCAGATGACTTGGAGTATAGAGTAAGGAGCGAAAATGAGATTCTCTCAGAAATGCTGAGAAGAGCTCATAGGCTAGACTCCCCAGATGGGCCTTCTTTCAAGATCTCTTTTGAGATAAATGGCAATAAAGGAGAGTACTCAGCTTCATTCTCTTTAAGTGAAATCATCAAAGAGTCTCTTTCTTTTGAGCGGGAAGGGAAACTAATGAGACTCTTTGATATCGAGAAGGAAAATGTCTTTATTTCGAGTGCAGCTTTCACAGATGCTCAATATAAGGATGAGCTTTTGAATAAGCTAGAAAGCTTCTTAGGCACTCACAGTCTCATGGCAATTCTTTATAGCGATTTGATGAGCAGCAGCAGTAGCTACTATAGGCGCAGAGTAAATAACGACATTGCTTCTATCGTCGATTTCTTTGCATCTGTTTCGCTCTTTTCAGAGCACAATAAGATTGAGCCAATGAGTTTCAGACGTAGTAGCATTGCTTTTGGTTTTTCAGATAATCTCAGTGAAAAAGAAAGAAAAGAGATAGAAAAGATGCTTGAGTTCTATCGTCCATATATTCTTCCAGATTACTCTAAGATCTACTATAGGACATTCATTGCTAATGGCAGAGAGCTCTATGAGCTTGTGCTTGAG
Organism: uncultured Spirochaetales bacterium; assembly: GCA_934247875.1. Lineage (GTDB taxonomy): Bacteria > Spirochaetota > Spirochaetia > Sphaerochaetales > Sphaerochaetaceae > Ornithospirochaeta. The sequence goes on along the minus strand of CAKQJZ010000040.1, from coordinate 16,948 downwards.
AAGAATGGTGTTGTCATTCCATATGCGATGGAGAGCAAAGGCATTAAGAAGCTTATTGAGCTTTTCCCTTACTTTATATCCGCACTCTTAGGAAGGACTGCAATTATCGATGACATTGACGCTGCGCTTTCAAGCAGGATTCTGTTGCCTCTGTTATTAGGTCTTGAGAAAGAGGGGGAAGGGGAAGTGATTGCAACTTTCTCATCAGATGCTTTATTCAAGAACTTTGACAAGAATTCAGTTTTCAATATTAATTCTTTGGAGGATGAAAGCGTAATTGAGCTTTATAATGGAAAAGATAAGAAAGCTGTCAAATCTATTAATGAGAATAGGAAATTGCTATTAGAAATCAAAGATTTGATTAAATAGCTTGATAGTAATGATTATCATTTGTTATATTTCTGTTAGGAGCGAAAATGCATAACGTTAAACTTGTCAATAAAGACACTTATTATGTAGGTGCAAGCGATAGAAGACTTGCACTATTTGAAAATGTTTATCCAATACCTAGAGGCGTAAGCTACAACTCATATCTAATAACAGATGAGAAGACTGTGCTTTTGGATACTGTTGACCATTCTGTTTCAAAAGTATTCTTTGAGAATGTCAAATTTGTTCTTGGCTCTAGAGAGCTTGATTATCTTATTGTCAATCATATGGAGCCAGATCACTGTGCGATGATTGAAGATATCGTAATCAGATATCCAAATGTCAAGATCGTTGGAAACGCAAAGACAATGACAATACTAAAGCAGTTCTTTGACTTTGATGTTGATAGCAGAGCTGTAGTTGTCAAAGAGGGTGATACTCTCAATACCGGTAGTCATACATTTTCTTTTGTTATGGCTCCAATGGTTCACTGGCCTGAAGTTATGGTTACTTATGATACATCTACAGATGTGCTTTTCTCTGCAGATGCATTTGGAACATTTGGTGCATTATCTGGCAATCTGTTTGCTGATGAAGTTGATTTCGATAGAGATTGGCTTGATGACGCTAGACGCTACTATATCAACATTGTTGGTAAGTATGGAAATATGACAATGAATCTTTTGAAGAAGGCTTCTGCTCTTCCTATTAAGATGATTTGTCCTCTCCATGGTCCAATCTGGAGAGAGAATCTTGGCTATTACATTGAGAAGCACACTACTTGGGCTTCTTACCAGCCTGAGAAGAAGGGTGCACTCGTTATCTATTCATCGATTTATGGGAACACAGAGAATGCTGCAGATATTCTATGCTCTATGATTGCTGATGAAGGCGTTAAGGATATTAGAGAGTATGACGCATCAAAAACTGATGTATCTTACTTGGTATCTGAATGCTTCAAATACTCAACTATCGTATTTGTCTCTCCTACATACAATGCTGAGATATTCCCAAAAATGCAGCACTTGATTGTAGATTTGAAGGAGCATGCTTTCCAGAATAGAGATGTTGCTATTATCGAATCTGGTTCTTGGGCACTTTCAAGTGGCAAGAAAATCAGTGAGCTGCTATCTTCAATGAAGGATATCAGAGAGATAGCACCTATCTTCTCATTCAAGAGCTCTATCAAAGAAAGTGATTTGGCTTCATTAAAGGAAATTGCTAAGAAGGTTGCAGAAAGCGTCAACAAATAATAGCTATATGTAGTTTTCGTGTATATTCTCTTTTCTCTGTTTTCTTATTTCCAATCGTTATTACTTTAATATTGGAGGTAAAGATGGAAGAAAAGAGAATTTCTTTTTCTGTCTCAAAAGAGAATGGTGAAGTATTCTTCTCTCTGATTCTGACTTTAGAAAGCGGAGCATCAGAGTGTTTTTCTATCTCTGCAAAAGAAGGAGAGAGCAAAGATCAGGCGTTTACTGCGATTTTATATGAGCTGATGAGGCTCGATGCACTCTATAGTATCCCGGTTTCTACGCAGCTAGAGATTCTTTGTGGCATGCTTAATGAAGAAAACCTCAATATTATCGAGTGATTTCAAAAAACTACTATGATTATAAAGCCTCAATGTTTTAAAATATATTTAGGAGGCGTGCTATGAGTAACACAATTTATACTATTGGTAGACAGTTTGGTTCAGGAGGTAGGAAGGTTGGCAGGCTCTTAGCTGAGAGACTCAGAATCCCTTTTTACGATAAAGAGCTTTTAGCTCTTGCAGCTAAGGATAGCGGCTATTCAGAGGCTCTATTCCATAATGCAGATGAGAAACCTACATCATCACTTCTTTATTCTCTTGTAATGGGTAACTATCCTATAGCATCCGGTGCTATTGGCTTTAAGGAAATGCCTCTTAATGATCAGCTATTCCTGATTCTTTCAAATACTATCAGAAAGGTTGCAGAAGAGGGGAGCTGCGTTATTATTGGACGCTGTGCAGATTATATTCTAAGAGATAATCCTAATGTAATCTCTTCATTCATTCATGCTCCAATCGATGCTCGTGTCAAGCGTGTTGTTGAGTATGGTGATACACCGGAAGATAAAGCAAAGGATGTATGTCTTAAGAATGATAAGACCAGAGCTAACTTCTATAACTACTACAGTGATGAGAAGTGGGGCATGTGCAGAACTTATGATATAACACTTGACTCTGCTAAGATCGGAATTGAGGGCTGCGTAGAGACTATCATAAAATTTGCAGAGCTGAGAAATGCCCATATCGAGAGATTGGGAGTTACTATCTGATGCTCCTCTTTGATACTCTAGATGAGCTTGAAAGCTATGAGAAGATCATTCCTGACTTTGTTCAGATCATCGACACTTTAGATCACTCCAGGCCTTATGATGAAGGTCCTGGAGAATATAAGACTCGAGAAAAGGATGGCATAAGCTACAAGATTGATAGCTTTCTATCTTCTCCAAATGGATTTTCTTCTCAAGCTGTTGAATTTCGTGTTCTCGAGATATGCTTAGAGGGAGAAGAGCTAGTAAATGCAGATGGTTCTGTTTTTAAGCTTTCTCCTGGCAGGTTCCTGATTTACGATGGGGATGCTAGAGTAAAGCGGGGCATTATGTTCTCTACGCCTATAGCTTTCAAAGCTGTGAGATTCTTCTTAAAGAGAGCTTAACTACGTTTATATGAGAGTACAGCGTACTCTCTATTTTTTACTCTTTCTATATATGCTTTGATTGCATAGTTCTTTCCGTTCCAGGAATAAGAGTCTTTATCTTCATCTCCAGGCACTTCAAGCGTATTTGTGACAACATCATTGATTATAGAGAGTATATTTGCTTTATCATCTCTATTGAGATTCTCTTTCAGAATCATCATGATATCACACTCAATGATTCTGTCTGCTTTAAAGCTTACTCTCGTAATATCCATTGCTTCGAAGATCATAGATGGAACTCTTTGGAAATAGAGGAATCCATCTTCTTCAAGTGGAGAGTATTTTTTCTTGATATCCTCTTCTTTTAAAGGTAGCAGATCACTGATAGTAATGCTCAATAGCTCTTCAAGCTTTGCGTCTTCAACTAATGAATCAGCAAAGTCAGTCCTTAAGTTCTTATCGCCTTCAGCAAAAGGTGAGTAGCATGGCTTTATCTGTTCTTCGCTCTCTTTCTCTTCTTCAAGAGTGTATTCTTCTCCATGTTTCTTTATTGTAATTGCACTGTTTTCTCGTGTTATATAAAGTTCTTCATAGTTTGATGGATCAATTGATTTATCTAGTATGTTGATTCCATCTGAGATGATATCACACTCATCAAGTGAAGATATGAAAGTTTTGATTTCTTTGAAGTTCATAGCATCAGTATATGAAAAATGCTCCCTCTTTTAAAGAAGGAGCAAGTATAATCAGCTTCAGCTATTATTCAGCTGTCACGATAGAGTTAAGAGTGATATCGAAGATCAGAAGCTTATTAGGCTCTACTGCGCTTGAACCATTCTCGCCATAGCCAAGCTCTGGTGGGATATATGCAACTACAGTATCACCAACATGCATGTTTACAGCAGCATCAACAAAGCCTTCGATAAGAGAAGTGAGTGGGAAATCAACTCCAGTGCCCTGATCTAGTACTGTGCCATCAAGTGTGCGGAGAGTATAGTCTACATTGATTGTATCTGCAGCTGTTGGGCTTGTTGTAGAAGTTGAATCTCTGAATGTGTATTCAAGCTGTACACCTGAGTCTAATGTAACGATGCCTTCTTTTGTCTTATTGTCTGCAAGGAACCGATTAGCTTCTTTCAGATTGTCTTCTGAAAGCTGTGCCATATACTCGTTGTATGTATCCTGAAGGTATGTTGCATATGCTTCGATATTTGCTTCCATCTCTTCCTGTGTGAAGAGGCTTCTTGCGCTGAAGCATGCATCAAGAAGGCCAGATGCATAAGCTTCTCCTCTGATGTCGATACCAGAGTAAATCAGCTCATAAGTTGTTAAGAAGCCATATGCATATGAGAATCTATTAACATCATCATCGCTTACTTCAAGAGCCATAAGTTCATCAAGTGTGCTTACATAGTCGCCAACTTCAGTAACAACGCCTGCGTTATAGTAATTATTTACATATGTCTCGATATAGCTATTGAGGTCAGCTAGCTCATATAGAGTCTCAGGCATATCAAAAAATGAAGCTGCGTCAATTGCGCCACGTGCGAAGTATGCAGCGTTTGGAATGATTCCCTGGTCTAGGAAGTTCTCCATTGTGAGGTATCCATAAGAGTAGTTGAAACGCTCAAACATATCGTCCATGTTGATGTTTGCAAGTGCTACGTTAGCATTCTCTGCTGGCCTCTCAGCTTCGCCTTCAATCTTTGAACCAACAAGACCAAGATTAACAGCGAGTGTAACGCATCTGATTTCAGTTGCTGTCATCTGTGCAGGGATAGACATTGTAGCCATGCCTGTATCTTTTATAGCTAGGTAGTCGCCAGTTCCGAACTGGTTGAGACTAAAACGTGAAACAGTGTTATCTGTTGTGTGGTATAGAACCTCCTGGCCATAGCTATTCAGACCGAGGATATCTAAATGGTCTTCATCAGTTGTTACAGAAATAACCTTGATAAGATTCTCGCTTTCACTGATTTCTTTTGCACCCTGTGCGAAAAGAGAAAGTGAGAGGAGAAGGAAAACCAACATTAGTACGAGTGTTTTTGTTTTTTTCATCTATATTTCCTTTTTTTTATTTTGTTCTTATTCTAAATTTAGATTTATCTTCACTTATGGTCAACAAAGATGGCAAAATCCAACGTGGAGTTTGTGTGTAGCTATGCTGATGCTGCAATTGTCTTCAAGAATTTGCGGAAAATGCATGTAAGCAGCAGTGTTCCTAGAATCATTACAAATGAGAGTGCATTGATTACAGGGCTGACACCATATCTGATTGATGAATAGACATAGAGCGGCAGAGTAGAGGAGCCTGGACCTGAGACGAAGAATGTGATTACAAAATCCTCTAAGCTCATTGTTACGCTGATCAAAAGAGATGATGCGATTGCAGGTGCTATAGATGGGATAATGACTTTGAATAGTGTCTCTCGCTCATTAGCGCCTAAGTCGCGCGCAGCTTCAACTGTCGAGTAATCAAATTCATCAAGCCTTGCACTTACCATCATGACTACAAATGGCAAGTTGAAGGTTGTATGAGCTATGAAGATTGTCAGCTTTCCAAGCCTCATGTTGATAGCTGAGAAGAATATCAGCATTGAAATACCTATGATTACTTCTGGAAGAATCATTGGAAGGTAGCTGATAAGCGAAATATACTTCTTGAGCTTGAAATCATACCACTTGATAGCAATCGAAGCTAATGTGCCAAGCACTGTTGCTAAAAGAGAGCTAGTCAGTGCAATCAGGATAGAATTGAAGAATGCGCTCCAAAGCTCAGGAGAGGATGTGAATAGCTCTTTATACCATCTGAGAGAGAAGCCTCCCCAAATCATTCCTTTAGTGTTGTTGAATGAGTAGAAGACTACAACAAACAGAGGCAGGAAGAGAAAGAACAGCGTGAAATAGAGCATAAGCGAAGAGTATGAGAATAGCTTGGTTCTATTAGTTGCATAGTATTTAGGTTTATCTTCTCTCATCGCTTTGTCCCTCCTTCTGCGTGGTGTTTTTTGACATTGAGTGCTACTCGCTTCGCACTTGGTATGCTCTTGCTCTTCTCTTCTTCTTTAGAGCTAGCAGACATCATCCAGAGCACTCCTATCATAGAGAGTGCTGTAAGAATTACAGAGAATGCTGCAGCTAAAGGCCAGTTACGGGTCTTCTGAACCTGATCTACAATGATATTTCCAACCATAGTTGAATCCATTCCACCGACTAAGAGCGGTACTGTATAAGAACCAAAGATAGGGATGAATGTGAATACTAGTGATGTTGTTATTCCACTCTTTATATTAGGAAGCATTACAAGAAGTATCGCTTCAAGCTTAGTTGCGCCTAAATCACGTGCTGCATCTAATAGTGAGAAATCAAACTTGTCGATGATTGTAAAGAGCGGAAGAATAGCAAAAGGCAGGAACATATATACAAGAACAAGTATTACAGCTCCTTGGTTGTATATAAGTGAAAGCGGTGAAGTTATTATATGCAGCTTTAAAAGCAGATTATTCAAGAATCCATCTGTTGAGAGAATGTTGATCCATGAATAGATTCTGATTAGGCTGTTAGTCCAGAAAGGAATGATTACAGCAGCTAAGAAGAATGTCTGATGCTTTTTCTTTCTTGCCATTGCATAGCCACAAGGAATCGCAATGAATATGCATATTGCAGTTGATAAGACGCTGATCCATAGAGTTCTGAGAGTTACAAGCATGAAGCTAGACTTGAACATGCTTTTATAGGCTCCAAGCGAGAACTTATTTACAACGCCACCATATAATCCTTTCTCTAAGAAAGAGTAGGTTATGATAATAAGAAGCGGAATGACAAAGAATACTGTGAACCAGATACCCATAGGCGATGAGTACATGTAGCCAAGTCTTCTGCTTCTTTTCTTATCAAGGCGCCTTCCCATTAGTCACGCTCCTTAACTAGGTAGCCATCAATAGCTCGCCACATTATTGTTACTTTATCTTTCCATTCAATCTCAGGTCCATCATCAAGATAAGTAGTATGCTGCTTGAATACTTTGACGATTGTGCCATTATCGAGCTTTACATAGAACTTTGACTGGAAGCCTGAGTATACAGGCTCTTCAACAAAGCCATGGAATACATTTCTATGCTCATCTTTGGTGAGCACTGCTTCTTCTTTAAGCACTATCTGAATCTTCTCAGGTCTGATAGTGAACTGAAGCTTAGCACCTATTTCCATCTCATCATAATCTGTAACCCAGACTTTTGAGCCTAGAGCTGGAACATCGACTAGCATCATATACTCGTCTCCTGCCTTCTTGCTTTCAAGGACAGTGCATTCGAATATATTTGTCTCACCAATGAATCTTGCAACAAACTCTGTAGCAGGTGCTTCATATATTTCATATGGAGTTCCGATCTGGAGTGCCTTTCCATGGTTCATTACAGCGATTCTATCTGAAACAGAAAGAGCTTCAGATTGGTCATGAGTTACATATATGAATGTGATTCCGACTTTATCATGAATCTCGTCTAGTTCAATCAATAGATTCTGTCTTAGCTTTGCATCAAGTGCAGAAAGAGGTTCATCTAGCAAAAGCACAGAAGGCTCGTCAATCAGCGCACGTGCAATAGCTACTCGCTGCTTCTGGCCTCCAGATAGCTGGCTAGGCTTTTTGTCTTTATGCTCTTCAAGCTGGATTAAATGGAGATATTTCTCAACTCTCTCTTCAATCTCTTTCTTTGGAGTCTTCTTGAGTTTTAGTGGGAACGCGATGTTGTCAAAGACTGTGAGGTGAGGAAAGAGAGCATAGGTCTGGAAGACTGTATTGCTGTCTCTCTTCTCAGGAGGAAGAGGGAGAATGTTCTTATCATCGAAAAGAACTTCACCTTTATCTGGACTATCGAATCCTGCGATTATTCTAAGAAGGGTTGTTTTTCCACATCCAGATGGCCCTAAAAGCGAGAAGAACTCTCCTTTTTCAATCTTCATGCTTACATCATCTAGTGCCTTAAAGCCATCTTCATAGCCTCTAGATACATGTGACACCGTTACAGCTACGCCTTTTTTAGGCTTATTTGAAAGAGCTTCCATAGTCTCCTCCTATAACTGATTGTTAATCCTCAATCTTTTATAAGTTAAATATGAAAGCATGTAAATGAAAACAGAGATAAAAAATGAAATTTTATTGTAAATAAACCATCGGATTCTGAGTTAAGAATTCTTCAGCTCCTATTACTGCGCTTCCTGAAGTGCTTTTGTATGAGACAGTATACACATGGCTATCTGGAAATCTTTTTCTGAATGCTTCTATTCCCTTGCCATAAGGCTTGTTTCCGCTCTTAATTTCAAATGCAGCAATTTTATTGGCGTTGTATAAAACAAAATCGACTTCATCTGATCCATCTCTCCAATATCCAAGAGATGCCCCTTCTCCGATTATAGAATTAATTAAGTGTGAGCCAATTGCAGATTCGACGAGCCTTCCCCAAAGAGCCGAATCGTTTTTTGACTCTTCAAATCCCTTTGCGTATCTTGCACTCATCAGTGCATTATTGAAGACTTGAAGTTTTGGAGAAGATGCTCTTTTCCTGATTTCGCTTCCTGAGTACTTTTGTAGTCCAGTTAAGAGCCCGCATTGTCTTAATAGTTCTAGATAAGAGGCGAGAGTAGTAGTGTTCCCTGCATCACTTAATTGGCCAAGCATATGATCAAAAGGCAGTATCTGACTGGAATAATATGACCCAAGTTCTAGTAGCTGTCTAAGAAGAGCAGGCTTCTGGAGAGGTGTTAACATGATTATATCTCGTGTCAGGCTTGCTTCGACAATTGAATCCCGTATGTATGTCTTCCATCGCTTTTCATCTCCAATCAGCTCAGCTGGCCCTGGATAAGAGCCAAAATATATGAATTCATCTAATGTCGTTCCAAAGACATCTTTCATCTCCTGAAACGACCAATGTGGGACTTGGATTAGTTCGAAGCGTCCTTGGAGTGACTCTGAAATGCCTTTCATTAACAAGAGACGAGAAGAGCCTGAAAGTAGGACTTTTATGTTGTTGCCTTGCCTTTTATCTTCATCCCAGAATTTCTTGATTATTACACTCCAGTTTCTTAGTTTTTGAATTTCATCAATTATTATAATTGCTTCTCCATGTTGCTTTTCCAGTATTCTTGCTCTTTCCCAAATGGAAGTTATCCAGCTATCGCTAGATGAAAAAACATCATCGGCACTCTCATTTATATATGGACAAGTGAGTGTAGGGATTATATCAGCAATGATTGTGCTTTTGCCAACCTGTCGAGGCCCTGCTACTACTTCAATGAAGCGCCTTTTTTCTTTCAATCTGCTTTTAATTAGACTAGTGTATTTGGTTCTTTCCATATATTCCTTTAAAATTTACTCAGTCTATTGAGTAATTTAACTCAATCTATTGAGTAAATTATCACATTTGTTTGAATATTTGGCAATATTTGTTTTCTTTCATTGATGGCAAAAGTAATTAACAGCTATATTGACTATGGGAACTATCAAATGTAAAATCAACATTTGAAATTAATTAAGGAGTAAGCCATGTCCAAAGCACATAGAGGAACAGGTATCAGAGACCAGTTCAACAACGGCAGAGCAGTTTGCCCAGTTTGCAAGAGATCCGCTATTAAGTGCCTATACGAGAAAGAAGTAGATGGTGCTAAAGTTAAGGTTTGCAAGGAATGCAACGCTAAGCTTTCTAAATAAGTAATGAGTCTATTTAAGAAAGACAAGATGAGGGAGCAATTTGATGCACCCTCATTTTCTTTAAAAACAGGAGAGCTTTTTCTCCCTGAAAACGAAAAAGAGCTTAAAGAAAAGCTAGCAAGTAGCAGCTATATTGTGCTTTTTTATCCCAATGTTGAAGAGGATAGCGTAAATAGCTGGGCAAGGTCTCTTTCGAAAGCTAAGTATGTTATTATTCAAGGGAAATATAAACTTATCCAAGGAGGTTAACAAAATGGATAAGAAAAAAATAAATCTCTTAAACGATAATCCCATATCGTTAAGAGACATCTGCAAGGATATTCTAATCAGCATTCTTGCAGGTGAAATCGGAACAGTGTTGCACTGTGTAATTGCAACAGCTATCAGGATTATTAAAATTCTGATATGTCACTAATGATTTGTACTAGAAGGCTAGCCCCTTCTAGTACATTAAATTTAAAAGGATTTAATGTGAAATGTCAAGAGATGAATTAATTATGGCTATGATTAAAGTTGCAGCGTTTTTAATAGTTGTAAATGTAGTTTTAAAGATAATTCTGATTTCTATATCTAAATAAGCATATTGAAAGAATCATTTATATACATCTAAATAAGGCCAAAAAAGTTTTTTGAGTTTTAGAAAGAAAGGAAAATGAGAATCAAGAGACTTTTTGAAAGATAAAAAATAATAGAAAGGAAAAATAAACATGTCTTCAAGAACAAATGAATTTGTAGGAAGAAAAATAGCATTGATGGAAGCGACAGGAGTGCTTCTAGAAAGGACAGACTTCAATGCATTGAGCGATGGCACAATCATTGATAGGGCTTTGGAGTTCAAGGTTGAAAGCGATGAAGAAGTCTTGAGAAATCTTGACCAGATGTGGAGCGAGATTTTTGATTTCAATGAAGGCTCAAAGGTGAGGGCAGGCGATATCATAGAGATCAGGAACCGCGCTATGCGAGATATCTATGTTCATAGAAAGCTTGCGGTCACTGATTATAAATACAATGAGCTTGGCTTCTTTGAGGACGAGTTCAGAGCGGCGCAGAAGGGGCAAAAAATGCTTACTGAGGACAGGTACAGGGCGCTTGAGGTAATTATGCCACTTAGCGATAAAAACCTCGCTATGCTCGTTTATCGCTTGATGATGAAGTATGGAATCTATAGCGATATCAAGACTCTTTCATGCAAATGGGTATGGGCGTTCTCTGTGCAGGATTACTTCGATGGTAAGCTTGTGCTTGATGGGACTGATTGGGAATATAGGTAGTGAGAGGAATAATAAAAAAGACTCTTATAAAGATTAAAAGAACTCTTATAAAAAGATTAAAAAGAGACTCCCTTCTAAACTAGAGGGGAGCCTTTTTATAGGTTAGGATAAGTCCTTATATAGTTTATATTTTTCTCTCAAATAAATCTATATTCCTATACCATAAATCCATATTCATAAACCATAGATATCATTTATGGCTTTTATTTTCCCTTCATAGAGATCTAAAGACTTCTTGTCTTTGGCTAGTGTGGATATGTACTTCATTAGATTGTAAGTCTGCAACTTCTGATTGACGTACAAGTACTCAAATACAATGTTGTTGTGGAGCAAATCATTCTCGTTTGCTGGCTCGTCAATGAGCTGTTCTAGAAGCGTATCATCAGATGGCAGTGTAGGCACTTGCGCCTGTGGCACTGTAGCACATGAGACCAAGAATACAGTAATTAGAATTGCAATTATGCCTTTGATGAAATCGATAATCATATCATAGCCCCCTCAATTGTCTGATGCGTTTAAGCTGTTCTTTTGTCGCTTCCCTTATGTCTGTGGATAGTGGTGTATCTTTGGTTTTGGAAGATGATAATTGAGAATCTACATATAATTCTTTCTTTGCTTCGGATTCTGTCTCTTTCTCTTTATTTAAAAATTGCGGAAAAGATAAGTCTATCCTGTCTTCTTTTACTGATGTAGTAGATTTTGATTCTTTATTAAAGGAAGAATCTTTATTCGATTCTTGTGTAAGTGTAGTAGCCGATGTCTCCAAAGGAGTATTGGAAAAAGCATCGGCCACTACAGGGGGAATCACGTTTTGAGAGTTCAGCTCTTTAAGCTTTCTTGCCAGCGCTTCGGAAACATCGAAAGTCGTTTGGAGAGCATCTTTTTCTGTCTTGGTTTTCGCACTCTCAGAGATAGCTTTATCAGCCTTTCTCCTGGAAGAGAACAACTGTATCTTCAGAACTGCAAATATAACCATAAATGCGCCTATTATGGCAAGAAAGAATTTATCCATTAATGCTGAGCCTCACTCCATTTCTTGAACTGCTCAAAAAGAGCTTCGTCTGCTGCACTTGTCTTAGCCTTCTTCTCTTTGACTGGCTTAACATAATTGATGTCATAGACACCAGGGAGAAGCTTCTTGAAGATAGGCTTTGCAACCTTCATAGCTGAGAACTGATAGATGTAGAAAATGCAGAACCATACATAGAGGAAAACAGGTGAGCCTGGAATCTCCCAGCCGATTGTAGTAGCAGTTACGCTAGCCCAGTAAGCTGAAACGATGTAAAGCGCTGAAGCAACAAACCCCATGATTATGCCAATGTACTGAGGTACAGGCTTCTGAGTCTTGTTTTTGATACCAGCCTTAATCCATTCGATAATGAACTCAAATAGCAAACCAGTTGCCAAGAACATTACTATCTGTCCGACAATCCGCTGACAGTAAGCTGTGATGATGGTGAGAATATCCATGGTTATCTCTCCTTTCTATAAATTTAGACTACAATATCTATAGCCTTGATAGCTGTAGTGATGAGTCCGAGCTGTCTAAGAGCTTCCGCCCCGCCGAATATCAAGAAGAGCGAGAAGAATACAGCGATCAGATTCGAAATCATGGAGATTTTGGAGTTGCGCGCGGTCTTGCGATTGGTTTCATCTACACGCTTCATGGACTCGAACACAAGCGCACCAAGCTCTGTAATCTTCTGAGAGAGCTTTGAGTTCTCGTCTTTTCTGATATCAAGCCTGTTATGCGCATCGTCAACACCAGCGCTGACAAGCGACAATGTGTCGTAAACCTCATTCATAGTCACTTTCAAGTCTTTATCAGTGACATGGATATCTATAGTCTCTTTGAGCCTTTTGAGCTGTCTGTCTCTGTTTTCTTCATGCTTTTCCATATTAGATAGAATAAAAAAGAGAATAGGGAAGAGGGGAAAGATAATACCAAGGATTAATTTTAGATATTATAAAGAGATAATGAGTGAGAAAAGAGGGTTTGGGAGATTTGATACTGTTTGAGATAGAAATTTAATTATGAGAATCTTCTACTCTCGAAGAATCTTCTTCTCTCAAAGCTTCAGCTTCTCTTCTTTCTTCCTCTTCCCATTCAGTCTTGAGCCTTTCGCCTTCTGCTTGAGAAATGTACTCAAGAACCGATGTATCGAAATCGTCTGGAGTAAAGAGAGATTCTGTAGCTATCTTCCTCTCTCGCCATAGAATGAGCTGTCCTTCGTCTGCTTTGATTGTTTTCATGTGTGGTCTCCTTTGTGGTGATAATTTGAATTACGATACAACCCAGCCTTTGTCGGTTGCAATCTTGATCTCGTCAGCAGAGAGCTTTGGTTTAGTATGAGTATGGAATTTTAATGTAGGGTTGTTAGTTCTTGTTGCGAGTTTGTTCAATAAATCAAGGGCAGAATCATGAGTGAGATTATAATATGACATATCAAAATTCATAAGCTTTTCATTGCTTGCCCAGTTTGTTCCAAAAGTTACGTTTTTTTCGTCGTGTTGTCCTCTCCAAAACATTTTGGACATTGATATTACATTATCTGTGTTCCAAGAACTTAAATCCAAATTATCAAGATTAAGACATTGATTAAATGTCCCTTCCATTTTTGTTACTTTGCTAGTATCCCATGTGCTTACATTCAAGGTTTCCAATGATTCACATCTAGAAAAGGTTTGATCTAAACTAACAATATTACTTGTATTCCAATTGCTTAAATCAAGTGATTTCAATTTGCGACAATCAGTAAATACAACACCTAAACTAGAACATTTTTCAATATTGAAATGATTTACGTTCAACTCGGTTAAAGATTCGCACTCATAAAACATATAATAAATAGCAGTTACATTACTGGTGTCCCAACCATCTAGATTCAAGAAAGTAAGAGAGGAACACTGAACAAACATCTGATCCAAAGAAGTTGCTTTCGAAACATCGAAATGGCGAAGATCTAGGGACGTTAATTTTCTACAATTATAAAACATGTTGGAAAATTTCGTTACATTACTTGTATCAAGAGATGTTATGTTTAATTGCTCTAGTTTAGAACACTGATTGAACATGTTAGACATATTTTTTATTGTATTTGTATTAATCCATGAGCTTAAATCCAGCGATGTTAGCGCATTACAACCATAGAACATGCCGGATGTGCCATAATCAGATGCAAAACTTGAAAAATCAAAGGTTTTTCCGAATTTGATGGATTCAAGGGAAGAGCAACCGCTAAACATATCTCTTATGCCGACAGCTCCTTGAAAAAAACTCAAATCAATGTTTTTCAGTGATTTGCATGACTGGAACATGGCATTTAAAACACAGATAGGTGCCACAAAATTAGGAAATTTAATTGACTCTAAACTTTCAAAGTAAGAAAGAAAATTAAGAAATGAATTTGTTTTACTCAAATCAACATTTGATAAATCTATAGTTTTTATGAAGGAATAAAGACTCTTGCCTCCGCCATAGGTTTCAATGAGCACGTTATTCCTGTTATTCTGCGGAACGCTTACACTTAGGTTTACTTTGTCCAGAACATATCCATCATCTGGAGTAATGATCTGATTGCCATTGGAAGTTATCTCAACTGATTTTGTCTGAGCAGGAGTAGTAGTGCCAGTGCTTATATCCATAATCCTATCGGGCAGCTCCTCAATCTCATATAAACGTGTCTGACCAGTCTTGGCTCTGATGGCATCTGCGATATCTTTGAATAAATTCAGCAAGTAAGCTCTTTTGGACATAGTGGTTCTCCGTTTCTTTTATTATCTTTTTTTCAATCTTATATTCAGAACTCAAATTTTAGGGAAATCATAAATCAAGCCCTATCTCTTTAAACCATAGAGAGATAGAGCTTGAAGTTTTGTCCCATTGGGAAAGCATGGACAAATAGAGAGATGATTCTTATCAATAGAGACTCGTTTCCTATCAATACCAATCACTTCCTATCAATATCCGATACGACTTCATAAGCCATCATGGCGGCTTTGTCCATATCGCCATTGATAGAAAACCAATAATCAGAGATTACCATAGCCATGGCATAATAAGCATCCCAGATGGTGGTATCCTGCGGAATTGCAGGAGCTTCAAAAGACAGGGCATTTGCTTTCTCTCTAGCCTTTGCATAAGCGTTCTCTACCTTCTGATAGCAATCTGTTGCTTGAAGATTCATGGCTTCCATGTATTCAATCATTGGAGCGTATTCAATCATTGGAGCGTATTCAATCATTGGAGCGTATTGCGCATCTTCCTTAACTCTGAAGATCGCATCGGGTGCTGAGAAGAGCACAGGTGCTCTCATCCTCTCAACCTTAGCCATAGCAGTCATCTCGCAGAGGTGTCCATTCATCAAGAGTTCAGCTATCCTCAGCTTCAGCTCCTCGTTCTCCTTGTCAAGCATGGCTAATAGCTCCAAGGATTTGTTCTGGTCGATTTTGTCAGCGAACTTAGTTAGTTTCATTGGTTCCTCCTATCAAACGAGCCAGCGACTCGATATCGTCCTCTCTGAATGTGATGTCTCCAAGAATAGGGAAGTGCTCTGTGACAGCTCCTGTGGAGCGTGCTATCTCCTTTGCTTCAGCTACTAGCCTCGATGTGTCAATCATTCCATCTTCAGTCATGTAGCCGGCAGTGATTAATAGAGCCTTGTTCTTGGAGAGAAAGTCATCAAGCACTGCAAGTATGGATGGCAGGGCTAGTAGTATAGCCCACTTCTTAAGCCCTGCTGTCTTACCTGCGAGTTCCCTTTCTGCGTACTGAGCTACTGCTTCTTTGAGCTGTTCTCTTGTTGCCATTCAATGTCCCTCATGTTGTTGCTGTTTCATTAGCTGGTGGAACAACGAAAGAGTTGAAACGCTTCATTGGCTCTGGGCAAACATTGTTGATTGGTATAACAGTCTTTGTCAGAGAATTGAGTGTAGCGATCTGATTCTGCATTACAGAGATGTTAGCTACTACCTGTGCATTTACGACACCCTGTTCAGCTTTGAATGTGTTGAAGCTAGAATCGAGGTCTCTGATTTTTGAGTCGAGTCTTGCGTATGAATCAGCAATCTTTGAGTCAGTGTAGATGTTGCTCTTCAAAAGCGCATTCTCTGTCTCAAGCTTTGTAATCTGCTGTTCCTTATCAAGCTCGAATCTGTTTACGTTGTGGTCTTCGGAGCAATATGATTTGCCATAGACGTTTCCTAAGAGTCCACTGCCTAAAGTGAGCAGTCCAGAAAGCGATGTTCCGATAATGCCTGTTGCAAGCCCAGCATTGGCTTTTCCATTTGTTGCGAATTCTGCCATATTCATCCTCCTGTATATGGTTTTATAGCTACATTGTGGAGCCTTAGCGCTGGCTTGTTTCGTAAGAGTTTCGCCTTTATTTATGCAGAATTTCGTCTAATCTTCGTATCCTTTCCGCATAATCTGTTAGCTCTGGCCAATATAGCGTATGGCAGAAGTGCTGAAGCTTTCTTATCAAGAGTCTCTTTGTCCTGTGGTAGCAGTCAACGCTCACTCCGAGTGTGTCTGCTATGCAGTCCTCTGTCTTTCTCTCTCCATAGTAAAGAGTTATGAAAGGTATCTCGTCTTCGGTGAATCCTGCAAGCCTGCAAAGCTGTTTGAGACTGGCAGTATTGATATCCTTGAGATATGCTCTGAAAGCTTTATACTCTTCGTCCATAGCTTATTTTCCCCCAAAAGAAAGTATCCGTTTCGTATTTGTTTCGTATAAATTCCGTATTATTTTCGGGATATTTTCGCACTTAGAATAAATCCACCATGGGAATTTGAAAAGCTATTTCTTTGCTAGACATAGAGATAACAGTACAAGGTGTTCGATAAAAGGGGGTAGAGAGAAAGAATGGTTACAAATGAAATAAAAATGATTATCGAAAGTTTATCTAGATTCATAATTTTCAAATGTGTG
>CAKQJZ010000039.1 GCA_934247875.1 uncultured Spirochaetales bacterium | reverse complement strand
TGTGGCTAATTTATCATCTTTGTTTATGCTATTTCAACTATGAAATTCATCCCCGTTTGCAGATTCGGATTTTAAATTTTACAATTCTGAAAAATAGGACTATTTCTTTTTTGCGATAAGATGATGAAGTTCCCTATGAAGACATGGTATGATTTTCTTATGTTCAATTTTTATTACATCAACTTACTCATATTGATTCTTCTTATCATTCCTAGTGTGCTTGATAGCGCTAAGGAAGAGAAAGAAGAGGATAAAGATAATCCAAAGCCTCAATACCATAATAAGCGTCTTGAGCTTTTAGAGCGCATTGGGCGTTATGGCACAATGTTCTTCTATGTTGTGAAGCTTGAAGAAGAGAAACATGCGTCTCTTATTTCATGCTTGATCCCTGGCTTATTTGTTGCGCTATATCTACTATTCTGGTATCTAGCTAGAGATAAGAAGAGCATAAAAAGGACTGTCACACTTAGAGTAATTGAGATGTTACTGTTCTTATCATCTGCATTGATTGATATGAACTATCTATTGCTTGCATTCCTAGTTATCTATGCACCATGCGCTATCATAGTCGATATTAAATGTGCGAAGTTCAATGAGAAACACTCAACGCACTTCAATGTTCTATAGAAATGGAAATAAAACTTACTGAAGGATCTATAACAAAAAATCTGCTGCTATTCACATTCCCGATGCTGCTTGGGAATCTACTGCAGCAGCTCTACAACATCGCAGACTCAATAATAGTCGGACGCTATCTTGGGCGTGCAGCGCTTGCAGCTGTAGGCTCTTCGTTTACGTTAATGACGTTCATTACAAGCATTCTTTTAGGTCTTGCAATGGGAAGTGGTGCTTACTTCTCTATCCTATTTGGACGGAAAGATGATGAAAACTTACGTAACTCCATATACCAATCTTTCATCCTATCTTTTTTGTTCTCACTTGTACTAAACATATTAGTCTTTCTTCTCCTTGATAGCTTCATAAAGCTACTCCAGGTACCAGAAGAGGTAAAACCTCTTATGAAAGACTATCTTATCATCATATTCTATGGAATCTTTGCAATCTTCATCACAAACTACATTGCATCGTTCTTGCGTTCTATCGGCAACTCATTAGCACCGCTTTTAGCACTTGCGTTTGCAGCTGTTTTGAATATAGTTCTAGATCTTTCATTTGTCATTACCTTCAATATGGGAGTAAAAGGTGCAGCTATTGCGACTGTAATAGCGCAGTATGCTAGTGCATTTATTCTCATCCTGTACGCAGTGTTCAAATACAGAAGCTACATACCAAAGAGAAGTGATTGTTATTTCAACCGGTCAAACCTGAAGCCATTAGTAAATCTTTCGCTTATGACTTCAATTCAGCAATCTGTAATGAACTTTGGAATACTTCTTGTGCAAGGTGTAGTCAACAGCTTTGGCACAGCTGTCATGGCAGCATTTGCATCAGGTGTAAAGATAGATGCATTTGCTTATATGCCACTCCAGGACTTCGGAAACGCATACTCAACATTCGTTGCACAGAACTACGGAAAGAGAGATAGAGCAAGGATAGAGCGAGGCACTAAGAGCGCTATCATCGTTATTTTGCTATTCTCAGCACTCATAACACTCTTGATATTCGCTTTTGCGCCAAATCTTATTGCGCTCTTTGTTTCAAAGAACGACACAGCAGTAATAGAGATAGGAAGCGAGTACCTCAAAATAGAAGGTGCATTCTATTTTGCAATTGGATTCTTATTCATGCTTTATGGTTTTTATAGAGCTATTGAGAAGCCTTGGATGTCGATAGTTCTCACTGTGATATCACTCGGAACAAGAGTAGTGTTATCATATAGTGTGTCACCGATATTTGGAGAGAAAGCAATTTGGGCGTCTATCCCAATTGGCTGGATATTAGCTGATGCAGTAGGGTTTATCTGCTTATTTGCATATAGAAGAAAAGTCAGAAGATGAAGAGAGTTGCATTATTATTAGCTACATTGCTTTTTTCATGCACGCTATATGCAGCTTCATTTTTCATTGGCGGAGGACTTGGCTTGAATCTGAACTTCATCAGAGCAGGCAAAGGCTACAGAGATTATAAATACTTGCCCTTTGTAGGTTTGAACTTCTCACTCCCGCTTGATTTTGATATCACAGACAATTTCTCGCTTTTAGCTGAACCTAGAGTTATTACAAAGACATATAAAAAACAGAGATATGCCACTTATAAAGGCAAAAGCTATAAGACAATCGATCTGAACTACATCTACACATATCTAGAGCTTCCTGTGACTCTTAACTACTTAGGCACTATCAATGATGAGAACAAGTACTCATTTGGAGGTGGCCTCTATTCTGCTTATATAGCTGGCGGAATAATGGAAGGCAACGTGCTCAATGAAAGCTTAGGCGCTCTTGACCATGTTGAAGAAGATGCAGATTTAGAGCACCTCAATAAGTTTCAATATGGCTTAGTACTTAAAGGCAGCTACATACTCGAAAAGCCAAAGCATCGTCATATGTTCTCACTTGAGTATGATTTAGCGCTCTCGCCGCTGAATATTGGCTCAAGCGTCAATAACTTTCCATTATACAACTCAACGTTGATTCTCTCTTATTCTCTTCTCTGGAGCGTCAAATGAAAAGAATAGCACTTATATTATCACTGCTTTTATTGCTGCTGTTCTCATGCACAGATAATGCAATCAATCCAAGTTCCTTTAATGATAAGACCTGGGAAGGAATCTTCTTACAGTACTGGAATGTAATGAATGAAGATTATGTTCATTTCTCAAGAAATGACCTTGATTGGGACAATGTCTATAACAAATACTTACCACTCTTCAAAGCACTCGATTACAATAAGCAATCAGACTCACTCAAAGCTTTCAGCTACTTCAAAGAAATTGCCAATAACGTCAATGACTTTCATTATTCACTATCTGTAAAAGACAACTTTGGCTCTATTCTCTCATTCAGGCCATCGCTTGAATATAAATATAGAGAAAGGACAGGAAACTCAAGTGAAAGCTTTCCATCAATAGTGAATGTAAGCAATAACGAAGTAAGCAGCTATATGGATATAAACGGCAATGAAATGAGCAAAGAGATTGCACTCTCCTACTATGAAGCTGCTATAGAAGGCTACAGCGAAGTTGACGAGCTAGGCACTGCATTCCACAGCGCATCTTTTAAATACACTATCGAAGGAGACTTAAGCCAAATAGATCCACTTCTGGTAGATAGCAATTGGATTAATTTCTTAGATGATCTCGGCATTGAAGACTTCAGATTCTTCTTTGGCCTTACTAATGAACGCGTTGCATATTTATATATCTCTCAGTTCCCATCTGTTAATGCATTGATGCTGAATAGCAAAAACAAACTTTATGAATCAAGCGAAAGCTACAAATCTCTTGATCCTTTTCAGAAAGCAGCATTTGATGAATTCAGCATGAAGCTTTCAGCTGTTGTATTTGATGAACTCATGCCAATTGGAGCAGAAGATAAAGCACTGAACATAAATACAAATAAAGCGGAAGATGTAAAAGGCATGGTACTTGATCTGAGGTCCAATGGAGGCGGCAACCTCTCTTTCATAGAATGCATAGTAGGCTGCTTTATATCATCTGAGAAAACTATAGGCAAAACACGCTATAAAGCTGGCTATGACAGATATGACTACACACCTTGGCTTGATATGACTATCAAGAGCAGCTTTGATATATATCCACAGCATGATTATCAGAATAGATTTGCAGTGATTTTAAATGGAGCGTCTGTATCATCATCAGAAGTAACAGCAATAGCACTTAAAGAAAGCCTTCCGAACGTTAAAATAGTTGGCACTAAATCATATGGCGCTACTTGTGCTTTAACAGATAGAAATCTCTTTCAGTCTGGGCCTTATGTAAATGAAAGAAAGACTCTATCAATCTACACTACTACATTCCAGTTCAAGACTAATGATGGAACTATGTATGAAAGTGTTGGCATAACACCAGATTTGGAAATAAAAGATAAAACAACAGCAGAAGATAAGTCTTTTATAGAAGCTATCAGATGGGCCTCTACATAGAGAACAGCCTTCAAATGAAGGCTGCTCGGAGGAGGAAAATTAACAATGTTAATTTATATATTATTTGCTCTCAATGGTAACGCCAGAGAGTAGCTCATAGTACTTAGCAAGTGCGCTATGGTCTTCTTTCTGACATCCCATTACCTTAAGTGTCTGCATCATTTCCATTACTTCACCTGTTAGGGGGACAGGAGCTGAAATAGCATGTGCAGCATTGAGAGCATTAGTAAGGTCTTTGATATGAAGCTCAATTCTGAAGCCTGGCTTGAAGTTTCTCTCAAGTACCATTGGAGCTTTAGCATTGAGTACTGTAGAACCAGCTAAGCCACCCTTGATTGCATCAAATACGCGCTTTGGATCTGCACCAGCTTTAGTTGCAAATGAGAGTGCCTCGCTCATTGCAGCAATGTTGCATGCTACGATGATCTGGTTAGCAAGCTTTGCGATGTTGCCTGATCCAATCTCACCAACATATACTACAGAACCAGCCATAGCCATCAATAGCTCATAGAACTTATCGAATGTTGCCTTGTTGCCGCCTACCATTACAGAGAGTGTGCCATCAATAGCCTTTGGCTCACCACCTGAAACAGGAGCATCAATCATTTCAATGCCCTTCTCATTAAGAGCTGCTGCAATCTTCTTGGTTTCAACTGGATCGATAGATGACATATCAATAAGAACTAAGCCTTCGTGTGCACCTTCAATGATACCACCGTTTCCAAGTGCTACTTCTGTAACCTGTGGGCTGTTTGGAAGCATTGTGATGACTACGTCACACTTCTCAGCAACTTCTTTAGCACAGCTTGCTGTCTCAGCATTCAGTGCTTTGAATTCTGCCATTGTAGCCTCATCAAGTGTGTTTACAACTAGCTCATAGCCCTTCTTGAGGAGGTTCTTTGCCATTGGGCGACCCATGATTCCGAGTCCTATAAATCCTACCTTCATTTCTTTACTCCTTATTTAAGGTATCCAGCTTTGATAAGCTGCTTTCTAAGTCCTTCCTGTTCTCTTTCTGGAGATGGAAGTGTCGGTTTATATGGAGAGCCAAGCTTTCTTCCTAGAAGATTGCCATAGTCTTTTGTTGCAACTGGGAAAGAAGACTTGTCCATTTCTAATCTGATTGGGTTCAGCTCAAACTGCGCAGCAAGAGATCCCTTAACGTCTCCGCTTACATATTTATCATAGATAGAGCAGACGAGAGCTGGCAGGAAGTTAGCAGTTGAGCATACAGCACCTACTGCACCTACTGCTAGGCCTGCATAGATAAGAGTATCTTTGCCGCAGAATACCTTGAAGCCTACATCAGCATTTCTTCTGATGAACTCTTCTGTCTCAGTAAGATTGCCTGAGCTATCCTTCATTCCTACGATGTTCTTAACATTATGAGCAAGCATATAAACAAGGTTCTGGCTCATGCCATAGCCAGTTCTGCCTGGGTTGTTATAGAGAAGAACAGGAAGAGAAGGAACTGTATCTGCAATAGTCTTGAAGTGGAGATAAAGCTCCTCTTCAGTTGGCTTTAAGAACATTGGCTGCAAGATTGAGATGCCATTTACTTTATACTTCAATGCAAGCTTTGCAAGCCTTACGCACTTCTGAGTTCTTATAGCGCCGATTCCCATATAAACTGGAACTCTGCCCTTTGCCTGGTCTGTGATAATAGAGAGGATCTCGTCCATCTCATCCTCTTCCATCATATAGAATTCACCATTAGAACCAAATGCAAGTATGCCATCAACTCCATTATCGATCATATAATCGATATGAGATCTGAAAGCTGCTTCGTCTACGCTTTCATCCTCTTTAATGGGAGTAACGATAGGTACAACTATGCCCTTAATAAAGTCACTATTCATTTATCTACCTCGATACACGAATAAGTGTATGACAGCTTTTATTAGCTGTCAATTATCATTTGATTTTTAAATCTAAAATCTATCAAAAATCTAATGTTATTATACTGATTGATAACCAAGCACACCACTGATTCTATCAGCAGTCTCTTTAAGCTTTGGAATGCAAGCCTCTATCTCTTTCTCGCTCATTGTGTTAACAAGCGCACTGACAGAGATGCCTGCAACAATCTCACCATTTGCATTGAAGATAGGAACAGCAGAACAGTTATCATCTACGATGAACTCATTTCTATCTCTGCCTACTCTTTCTGCTCTTACTGCATGAAGCTCATCGATGAGCTTATCTACAGATGTGATTGTCTTTGGAGTGTATTGCTTCAGGCCGCAGCGTTCAGCCATAGCTCTGATCTCTTCATCTGAAAGAGAACAAGTCAGAACCTTTCCAAGTCCTGAGCAATGGAAAGGAATCTTCTTTCCAGGTGTGAAGTAAGTACGTGGAAGTGAATTGCCATCGATTCTATCGATGACTAAGATATCATCGCCATTCTTGATTCCCATATTGATATTTGCTTTAGGGAATGAATGCCAGATAAGCTCTAAATAAGGCATTGTGAGCTTTCTTAGGCTATTTGACTGAAGCGCAGTTGTTGAGAGTCTCAAGCACTTCATTGATAGGACAAATGAACCGCTGATAGGATCTTTATCAAGGTAGCCTGCTTTCGCAATGCTATTTAGAAGACGGAATGCCATATTAGTATTCACGTCTAGCGCCTGAGTAACATCCTGAATAGTGATTGCATTATTCTTAGCTACAGCAAGATCCAATATCTGGAAACACCTTTCAGCGACCTTAATATTATATTTCTCTCCGTCGATACCTTTCTCTTGCATATAACCAATCTCCTTTATTTCTAAAGAGAGGGACCGAAGTCCCTCTCCCATCTTAATTATACATTATCTTGCATAACCGTTGTCTTTGGCAAATGCTATTCCTTTATTATTCCAATCTTCTCCGCCGATAGCCTTGAACTGCTCAATGAACTTAGCCCAGCCTTCTGGTGTTAAGCTTCTTGCGCCTGTCAGGAACTCAGCAAGTGACTGCTCGTAGAATCTGAAGACATCTGCGTTTGGAGTAGGCATGCTGTTTGAACCAACTGCGCTTGTCCAGTTTGTCTTACCCATCTGATCAAGGTAAGTTGTTGGAGAGATGATCTTCTTAGAGTTAGCTGTGAGGTAATCTGGGAATCTTACAGCGTTCTCTTTAGCATCGTTGAAGAATACCATGTTTCTAAGCTGTGTCTGGATCTGTCCAACTGTACCTGAGAAAGAGTTATCTCCAAGGTCACCCTTAGAAACCTTACCGTTCTCATCAAATACATAGTTAACACCTTCTGTACCATAGCCTAGGAGGTAGTAAGCCTCTTCTGTGCCCATCCATTCAAATAGGCGCTCGATAGCTTCCATCTTTCCTTCTTTCTGAGCCTTTGCAGAAACTGCATAGATTCTGAACTGCTTATCAAGTGCACCTGTTGAGCTCTTGCCCTCTGGACCAAGAGGAGGATTAATTACCATCCACTCGCCCTCTGGGAAGTTTGTATCGAATGGCTTGTAGTTAGACTCTGCTGAGAGTGCTGCCCACTGCTCGTACATAACGCCGAATCTGCCCTGCTTCCAAGCAGCTCTGAAGTCATCCTTCTTATATGAAAGCCAGTTTGGATCGATTAAGTTCTCATCGCAAAGAGACTTGAAGAATACCATGAAGTCATAGAACTCAGGTCTGAAAACATTAAGACCAAGAGTCTCAGAATTCATTGACCAAAGACCAGCAACGTCAAATGCACCCATTAGTGGCCATACACGTGTTCCTGGGTAGCCCTTGAATACAGAGTTAGACTCTACAAAAGCGCCATAGCCATATGTATCGTTCTTGCCGTTTCCGTCTGGATCGTTATATGTGAAAGCTCTTAGAACTTCTTTAAGTTCATCAAGGTTTGTTGGAACCTGGAGGCCTAGCTTATCGAGCCAGTCTTTTCTGATTACAAGACCTTCAATACCAGTTCTCTGTGATGGAATAGCCATACCATAGTTCTTGCCATTGATTGTACCATAGCTCATTGAGTCTGGGTCTGAATGATATTTTTCTGTTCTTGTAGGCATAGCACTATAGAAGCTATCGTCTAGCTCTGCAATAAGACCCTGCTTAACAAGGTTAACAAGTACAGGACGGTTAACCATGAATACATCTGGAAGGTTGTTAGCAGCGCCAGAAGCCTGGATCTTTACATCCTGGTCAGATGCGTTTGATGGCAAAGCTGTAAGCTTAAGATCGATATTGAGCTTATCTTTAATGATCTGATAGCCAACCCAATTATCTGGGATTGGTCCTGCTTCTGTTACAGCAGCACCATACCATAAGTTAATAGTAACAGGCTTATCACTTGCAGCAGCTGTAGCGCTCTTCTCGTTAGTTCCGTTAGCAAACAGAAGTGCTGAGAATGCAGCTAATACAACAAGAAAAAGTACTAGTTTCTTTGACATTTCTCTCTCCTTGAAGAAATAGTAATCTGATAGATTATTCATCTACTCATCTATTTCCTCCTTTAGTTTAAATAGATGACCAGATAAAACCTGGGCCCGAAAGCCCAGGCTAAGCAGATTATTTTACTAGATTGTCTTTGATATATTCCCAGTTTATATCCCAGCCAAGGCCTGGAGACTGAGGAATAATGACATCACCATTCTCATCCATCTTATCGTAGATAGAGTTAAGCCATGGACTTGGCTTCTCATAATCAAGCACAGGATGCAACAAACCACGCTCGAAGTACTTTCCATCTATTCCCATAGCACCAAGAAGATGAAGGTTGCCAATATGGTTACCGTGCATCTCGATAGACATGCCATTAGCTTCATATAGGTGAACACACTTAAGAACAGCTGTAATGCCACCGCATGTGAGAGCACCTGCTCTGCCGATGTCTGCTGCGTTGTTTCTGATCCAGTTTGCTCTTGTGTAATACTTTCCTTCGGCTGTCTCTGGGCCACAGATGTTCAAAGATGTGTGGCTTGTGAGGTATACAAAAGAATCTTCTGAGTGCTCATCCATTGGCTCTTCAAGCCATAAGAAGTCAAGCTTCTCAAGACCTTTTGCCAAGCGAAGAGCTTCCTCTCTTGAATAGTAGTGGTAAGGATCAAGCATCAGTGGGATATCTGGTCCAACAGCTTCTCTTACAGCACGGCATGCTGCAAGGTCCATATCTACAGATGGCTCAGGAATGATTGGTGGCATCCAAGTATGGAGCTTCAATGCCTTATAACCCTTCTTAACAAGCTCTACAGAGTACTTAGCATAAGCTTCTGGCGTATCCAATCCACCCTTGATATCGTCTCCTACCATGATTGAGCCATAGCATGGGACTTTATCTCTATATGCTCCAAGAAGCTTATAAACAGGAAGGTTAGCTGCTTTGCCTGCTATGTCCCAAAGAGCGCAGTCTATAGCGCATAGAGTTCTCTCATTGAGCTCTGTCATTAAGCGCTGGTACTGAAGCAGCCTTCTATATATCCTCTCTCTATATAGAGGATCCTCTCCTACCAATATCTCCTTGCATCCGCCAAGCACTACTCTCTCTACCATTGGGCCAAAGTAGTAGCCTTCAATCCCATTGTCACAGACGATAGTAAGCATAGCCTGCTTAGCATCATGTGGTGCTCCTGGATGAGAATGGAACTCTCCGTCTCTTATCATTCTTGATGTGAAATGAATCTGATCTACACGAACGTCTATAATTTTCATTGTTGCCTCCATCATGGCAATTATCAAGTCAACATCAATAGTTTGTCAAATGTTTTTATAAAACCATTTGATTCTATATAATGATATTTGATTTAAGCCCTTTACCTCCTCAAGCTTTATAATAATTGTCACATGATATCTTTGTACAAAACAGCCTGCTTATTTCACTTTATTGTCATTGATATAATCCCAGTTTATATCCCAGCCAAGACCAGGAGACTGAGGAATCAAAACGTTTCCGTCTTCATCCATCTTGTCATAAATTGAGTTAAACCAAGGACTTGGCTTCTCATAATCAAGCATCGGATGCAGCAATCCACGCTCAAAGTATTTTCCATCTATACCCATTGCACCAAGAGCATGGAGGTTAGCGATATGATTTCCATGAAGCTCTACAGACATTCCATTAGCTTCATACATATGTACGCACTTCATGACAGAAGTAAGCCCTGCACAGTCAAGTGCACCTGCTCTGCCAATGTCTGCTGCGTTGTTTCTTACCCAGTTAGCTCTAGTATAATACTTGCCTTCAGCTGTCTCAGGGCCACAGATATTCAAAGAAGTGTTAGCAGTTAAATAGATATATGAATCTTCTGAGTGCTCATCCATTGGCTCTTCAAGCCACAAGAAGTCGAGCTTCTCAAGACCTTTTGCCAAGCGAAGAGCTTCCTCTCTTGAATAGTAGTGGTAAGGATCAAGCATCAGTGGGATATCTGGTCCAACAGCTTCTCTTACAGCACGGCATGCTGCAAGGTCCATATCTACAGATGGCTCAGGAATGATTGGTGGCATCCAAGTATGGAGCTTCAATGCCTTATAACCCTTCTTAACAAGCTCTACAGAGTACTTAGCATAAGCTTCTGGCGTATCCAATCCACCCTTGATATCGTCTCCTACCATGATTGAGCCATAGCATGGGACTTTATCTCTATATGCTCCAAGAAGCTTATAAACAGGAAGGTTAGCTGCTTTGCCTGCTATGTCCCAAAGAGCGCAGTCTATAGCGCATAGAGTTCTCTCATTGAGCTCTGTCATTAAGCGCTGGTACTGAAGCAGCCTTCTATATATCCTCTCTCTATATAGAGGATCCTCTCCTACCAATATCTCCTTGCATCCGCCAAGCACTACTCTCTCTACCATCGGTCCAAAGTAGTAGCCTTCGATTCCATTGTCACAGACGATAGTAAGCATAGCCTGCTTAGCATCATGTGGTGCTCCTGGATGAGAGTGGAACTCTCCGTCTCTTATCATTCTTGATGTGAAATGAATCTGATCTACACGAACGTCAATAATCTTCATAGCAGCCTCCAATGAAAATTATCTTTCGGTGATTATCATTAAGTCAAACAGAAAATCTAATGCTGTTTGATTTTTTTAAACGTATTTGAGAATATCTGGGAGACAGTTCTTCTCTCTGAACTCTCTTGGTGATATCCCATAGTACTCATGAAATGCATATGAGAATGCTGAAACTCTCTGGTACCCTACTTTCAGCGCTATAGCTTCAACAGACTCAACAGAGTTAAGCAGCCTGGCTTTAGCTTGTCGCATTCTCATATCTTTGACTATGTCTCCAGGGTTTCTGTCATAGAGCTCTAAGCATATCCTAGTCAGATGAGACCTTGAGTAGCCTAGCTCACTTGCAATAGATGCAAGCGACCAATCAAGAGATAGAGAGCCTGCAACTTTTTCCCAGAGTTTAGAGAACTCAACTCTATGCTTCGATAGATTCTTATTATCTGTAAGCTCAAGTACGCGAGTAAGGTTAAGAAGGAACAGCTTCTCAGCAAGCTCTAGTGCTTCATCGCTTCTGCTGTCCTGGCATATATCTTCTTTAAGTATTTCTTTAAAAAGAAGCGCTAATGATCCAACTTCATCTAAAGCAGATATTGAGTAATCTTCTGTCTTAGGCACAAAGAAGTCTGAGTCATCCCAGAATGAGATCCAAAGCATTTCCCATGGCTCTTTGCTTATAGTCTTCTCATAATGGCCTTGTCCAGAAGCACTGGAAATGAAGATATGGCCTCTTTCAGCTATATGCTCAGCTCCGTCATTCATTCTATATAGTCCTGTACCAGATAGAGTCAGTACAAACACATGGAAACCTCTGGCATCTGTGCGCTGTAGCCAGAAGTCTTCGCCCAGCAGCCCATAGCCGCCTTGCTTTACTCTAGCTTCCTTAAAAGGAACTGCTTCAATTGCTTTTGCTGAGAATG
This sequence comes from uncultured Spirochaetales bacterium, assembly GCA_934247875.1. Lineage (GTDB taxonomy): Bacteria > Spirochaetota > Spirochaetia > Sphaerochaetales > Sphaerochaetaceae > Ornithospirochaeta. Next base: position 6,496 of record CAKQJZ010000039.1, on the reverse strand, counting down.
CTTTGTTATTCTCATCTGATGTTTCATGTACTATTTCTCTATTGATAAGCATATATCGAATGATAACAAAAATGAGACAAATTCGAAAGTATTTGAACATATGATGTGTTGAATAACTGGTTTTTCAATCTCTATACTTATGACATAGGAATTGAAAATGTCAGAATACCCATATGACCCTTGGCAAAAATATCAGACAAGATCAGGTATCGATGCAGATTTAGTAATATCTGCCCTTCAGAAAGAAATCAGAAGAAACCACCCAGAAAACGCAGCAACACTTGCTTATGAAATGATAATCACATGCGAAGACCTTGAGGATTACCTCTGGTTCCGCTTAAAGACTATCAGCGTTGAAGACATCGGCTTTGCAGATCCAGATGCGCCTATTCTAATTGGAACTCTTGACCAGGCAAGAAAGACATTCAAGCAGCCTGGCGACAGAGGACTTTTGGCTATGCACGCTGTACGCTACCTTGCTAAGTGCAAGAAAGACAGATCAAGTGATGAGATGTACTGCTGGATTATAAAGGAATACAAAGCAGGTAACTTAAGACCTCAGATCCCTGAGTATGCAATCGATAAGCACACTCTACAGGGACAGAACTTAAAGAAAGATGAAACTTATTTCTATGAAACAGGGTCTAAAGTAAGCCCAGAGTGGGAAGAAAGAGACAAAACTTATAGAAACAGAGTATTGGAGCTCATCAAAGAGAATCCTAACGCTCCTCAGAACTATGCATATGATCCATGGCAGAAATGCAAGACTAAGTCAGGCCTTGCTGCTGACTTGGTAATATCTGCCCTTCAGAAAGAAATCAGAAGAAACAATGTAGAGAATGCTGCAACTCTTGCTTATGAGATGCTTATCACAAGCGAAGAGATGGAAGAATATCTTTGGTTCAGACTCAAGACTATCAGCGTTGAAGACGTAGGCTTTGCAAATGAAAAAGCTGCTGTACTCATTGGCATTCTCGATCAGATGAGATCCACATTCAAGCAGCCAGGAGACAGAGGACTACTCGCTATACACGCTGTTCGTTATCTCGCTCAAAGCCTGAAAGACAGATCAAGTGATGAGATGTACAACTGGATAATGAAGGAATATAAGAGTGGCAAATTAAAGCCAGAAATTCCTGAATATGCTATAGACAAACATACTCTCAAAGGCCAGGAAATGGGCTTAGGAGAGGAGAACTTCTATAGTGTAAGTGCTGTTGTAAGCCCAGAATGGGAAGGACGCAACAAAACTTACAGAGAGAGAATTATTAAGATCCTAAATGATCAGAAGAATAATTAAGGAGAGAAAAATGAAAAAGTTCATTACACTTTTCATCCTAGTAGCATTTGTATGCTCCGCACTCTTTGCAGGCGGTTCAACAGAGACAGCAAGCACAGCAAAGAAGAGTGACGCTAAAGTAGTTACTGTTGTTTGCCGTGCAAGCTATGCAAACGAAGAATGGTTCAAGAACATGAATGCTGCTTTCGAAGCTGAGACAGGCATTCATGTAGATGTACAGCCAACTCCAGGTAACGATGCAGACCATGACTCAAAGGTAAACATCGACTTGCTCGCAGGTGGTACAATCGACGTAATTCCTTCACTTGGACCTAAGTTCTACTACGACAGAGCTGATGCTGGTTACTTTGTAGCACTTGATGAACTGCTTGCTGAAAAGGGGGTAGATGCTAAAGCTATCTGGGGTTCATATCTCCCATACAGCGATGATGGCCACTTCTATGCTGTTCCTTACAAGCAGGAGCTCTATTGCACATTCTACAACAAGAACCTCTTCGATCAGGCAGGAGTACCTTATCCAAGCGGAGCATGGACATGGGATGACTACTATGAGACAGCTAAAAAGCTCACAGATAAGTCAAAGGGCATCTATGGTTCATATATGAGCGCTGAGAACCCATGGATCATGATTCAGGCTAAGCAGAAGAACATTCCTCTTTATAAAGAAGATGGCACATGTAACTATGACGACCCAGCATTCGCAGAAGCTCTCCAGTGGACAAAGAACATCCAGGAGCAGGGCTATCAGATGCCAGTATCTGAAATCAAGAGTGAGAATGCTTCTTGGAACTACTATGCTATGGCAGGTGACCACCTTGCAATGTTCGTTCAGGGCAACTGGTTCACAAGACTCCTCAACAGCCAGACAGACTATCCTAAAGATTGGGATTACGGTGTAGCTCCTACTCCAAGCGCAGGAGAGGATGGAAACAACAACCTCGTTTCAATGGGCTTCTACTCAATCAACAAGAATGCAGCACACAAAGACACAGCTCTTGAGTATGTTCTATGGCTCGGCCAGAACCAGTGGAAGTACGAAGGCCAGATTCCTGCACTTGCTTCTCTGACAGAAGAAGAGCAGAATAAGGTTTTCTCAGCAGTTGCTGATAACTCACATGGACAGGTTACAGTAAGCGACCTCTATGAGAACTGGATGAACACAGGCATGGGCGTTGCTGAGTCTGATATCATCGGTGTAGCAGCTGACGAGTACAACAGAATCGTAAACGCTGAGGCTGAGGCTTACTTCTTGGATCTTCAGTCACTTGATGTAACAATCAAGAACATCGTTTCTCGTGTTAACGAAGCTATCAAGAACGCTCAGTAACATTAATAGGAGGTAAGCGATAGTGGCTAAGGCTATTAAAGAAAAGAATGAGAATGTTGCATATCTTTTCATTCTTCCATTTGTATTGATGTTCGTCATCTTCAAGCTGTACCCGATGCTCTATGGGTTCGCTGTCAGCTTTCTAGACAGAAACTCTATCAAGAAGCTTACCTCCACTAATTTTGTAGGTCTTCAGAACTATATAAAGGTTCTGAAGAGCCCTACATTTTGGCAAACATTAGGCCATACATTCGTTTTTGCCTTTGTTTATACATTCTTCGTAATGTTCTTCGGCTATCTATTCGGAGTGCTTTTCAATAAGAAGTTCAAAGGCAGAACTGCAGTCAGAACCATGTTCTACATGCCATATGTAACAAACATGATTGCAGTAGGTATTGTATTCAAATACCTTTTAAACCCAACTAAGGGACCTATAAACGCTATCTTCCGCCTATTTGGCAATGCCGGCCCTAAGTGGCTTACAAGCCCTATCATGGCACTCCCAACTGCAGCAGTAATCGGCGGCTGGGTTGCACTTGCGTTTAACATCATCACAGTTCTTGCTGCTATGCAGGATATTCCAAACGAGCTATATGAAGTTGCAGAGATTGAAGGCGCAACATTTTCTCAGAGACTGAGATATGTAATCACACCAATGCTCATGCCTACTCTCTTCATGCTCCTTACAATAACATTGATCAACTCGTTCAAGAGCTATACAGCTATCGTTGGTCTCACTAACGGCGGCCCTGGAACAAGCTCAAGAACCTTATCATATCAGATATATGAAGATGCCTTTACTTATATGAAGTTCGGCATAGCATCTGCTGAAGGCGTAATCTTTACAGCTATCATCATTCTAATCAACAAGCTGTTTACTAAAGCGAGGACCTCATGGGAAAGAAAATAAACGAGAATCAATCAGGCGTACCTTTTACAACTCTCATGTGGGTACTCGGCATTTTGATGCTATTCCCATTTGTAATGATGATTGTTATCTCATTCAGAGTATCTGGAGATGCATATAAGCCAATATTTGCACTAGTAACACCAACACTAAAGAACTATAAGCAAGTTCTTGGCCATGAGAACTTCTTCGATTGGTACGGAAACACAATTGTTACAGTTCTGATAACAATTGCACTGCGTCTCTTGGTAACAATCCCAGCCTCTTACGCATTTGCGCGCATGAAGTTCAGAGGCAGCAGACTAATAATGGCAGCACTCCTTGCAACTATGATGGTTCCTGGTGAGACAACAATGGTACCTCGCTACCTATATTTCAAATCACTCCACCTACTCGATTCAATGTGGGTAATCATCCTTCCTGAAATCAGTGAAGTATTCTATCTGATGCTGCTTACAGAATTCTTCAGATCTATTCCTGAAGACTTCAATGAAGCTGCAAGAATAGATGGTGCAGGAAATCTCAGAATACTTGGAACTATCTTCATTCCACTCTCTGGCCCATCAATAGCTACAGCAATACTATTCAGCTTCATCAACATCTGGAACAACTTCTTGGATCCATATCTATTCATAAGCACGATATCACATCAGTTAATCACACCAGCGCTCAAGTTCTTCCAGGAAAGAGGCGGCGCTAACATCCCTGTACAGCTTGCAGGTGCATCAATGGCAATTATTCCAGTAATCATATTATTCATAGCAACACAGAAATATTTCGTTGCAGGTGTCTCTTCATCAGGCATCAAAGGCTAGGAGGATTTAGAAATGAGCACATTCATGTCATATGACCCATGGGCATCAGTTACAACACGTAATGGAATCAGCGGAGATGAGATTATCTCAATGCTCCAGAAATCAATAAGAAGAGGCCTAGAGCACAACGCTCTTGCAGCTGCTTATGAGATGTATATCACATCTCCACAGTTTGAAGACAAGATGTGGAGAAGACTCCTTTCAATCAGCGTTGAAGATATTGGCTTTGGAGACGTACATGCACCAGAGTTAATCTACACACTGAACAACATGAGAAAGGAGTTCCTCTATAATGACGGAGACAGACCAATGTTCTTCGTTCATGCTATCCGCTATCTTTGCAGACAGAAGAAAGAGAGATCCAGCGACAACGTAAAGAACATGCTAATCAAAGACTTCGCACACGGCAGAGGCGCAGAAGTACCAGATTACGCATATGACGTACACACAAAGAAAGGCAGAGAAATGGGCAGAGGAGAGCTCCATTTCCTAACAGAAGCATCTCGCGTAATCCCTCAGCTTGAAGGTGAAGATATCAAGAAGATCTACAACGAATACTTAGAGTATTGCAAAAACGAAGATAAAGACGAAGGCAAGAGCGAAGTTCAGCCATTTGAGTACAATAGCTGGCAGTTCTAGAACTCATTCAACATAAATTAGAGAGGCCACAAAAGCGCTTTGCTAATATGGCCTCATTCTATCATCTAAGAAACAGAAATTTACTTTTTCAATTCTTCAATGCTTTTAATGTTTTCTACTTTGAATGGATTCTTAACATCTCCATCTGCTGTCTTTAGCTTGTTTTGATAAGCTGTTACAGAATCTTTAGGAACATATGCAACTACATCCCTGTATGCACCAGAATCTTGAGGGCTGAAAGAAGCTTCATCTTCTACCCCTATTTACTTTCCATTTTCAAAAGTCATTTCTTCCAATGTATCATAATATGGGATTAACTCTGGAGGTGTTTCTCCTCTAAACACAACCTTTTTAATGCCTTCTCTTGTTGATAATGAAGATTTAGCAAAGCCTTTAAGTGTTGAAGGGAAATCAAATTCCTCTATCACAAATCCAGTAACAAAAGCCTCTTGATAAATATACTCTAGCTTTTCGTTGAACTTAACTTTGAAACTACGGTCATTTTGTATAGACAAAGCTCTTGGTCCAAGAATTCTTAAATCTCTAGGCATAGTAAAGGTATTATCTTTGAGTATGAGCCAAGAGTTTTCAAATGCGGCAAAACCAATCCTTTCAATTGTTTCAGGTAATTCAATCTTATCTATAAATGTCTGAGCAAAACAGAAATCAGGGATTACTTTCACAGATTCAGGGACATTGATCTCTTTTATCTTTCCGCCACCAAATGCACCATTTTCTAATACTAATTCTTTTGATCCCTTATCAATTATTACTGTTATGTACTGTGCATCCTCTGGCATTTTATCTTTATCAAAATCATATTGCTGAATAATCCAACCACCAATATATTCAACAGATGCTGGGATATGTAGCTTTGTTAGGTTTTTGGATTTAAAGAAGGATCCTTTCTCTAATCTAGTAACCTTATTTGGTATACCTACTTCTTTCAAAGAAGAAATAGCAAATGCATACTCACCTATTTTTTCAAGATTTTTAGGAAGCACTATTGTTTCAAATGACGATTCAGCAAAAGCGTCTTTTGGAATTTCAGTATTTGTAACATTTCCGATGTCCAAATGCTTTAAAGTTCCCATAGCTTTGAGTGTTGCAAAGTCAGCAGCTTTTAAAGTTCCAGTGAGAACAAGCTCTGTTGCACTCTCAAGATTCATCTCTTTGAGAATATCTGCAAGTGGCTTGTCTTCTGTTACAAGAATTCCTTCTTTCTCGATCTCTTCTTCGTTAGGTTTGTTGTCACAACTTACCATGAGAAAAAGAGCCAATACGATAAGTACGATTGAAATTAATCTACTCATGCTTTTCTCCTTGTGAGTTTGGCTAGCAATCTAGCGAGTTTAGAACATGCTAAACCTCAAAAGAGCGTGTGACAAACTTTATATCGTACATTTCCATCTCTTTTCCTATTGATATTTTGAGGCTTCGTGCATAGTTGTGGGTAATAATAAGAAGAAAAAGAAAATAATTAAGGGATGGTTTTGATTGAAAAAGCC